>JBBRGY010000008.1:0-19053 GCA_038223495.1 Burkholderiales bacterium
CGCTATGACCCTGACCTAACGGCGTTCGCGATTCAATGTGCCCCGCGTACGCCGCCTGTCGCGCGGCAGCGGCCTCCACCAGCTCCAGCGCATGCGTTGGCACGACCGTGATGCGGCTTTTTGCGCCCGGCTGATGGCCACTGCGCCCCGCGCGTTGACGGAGGCGCGCGATGCCCTTCGGCGAGCCGATTTGTAGCACTTGCTCTACCGGACGAAAGTCGACACCGAGATCAAGCGAGCTGGTGCATACCACCGCGAGTAGTGCGCCGCTCTTGATGCCGTCCTCGACATAGGCTCGCGTTGCCTTGTCGAGCGAGCCGTGATGCAGCGCGATCAGGCCCGCGAGTTCGGGCTTGGCATCGAGCAGCGCCTGATACCAAATCTCGGTTTGCGAGCGCGTGTTGGTGAATATCAGCGTGCTTCTCGACTGATCAAGCTTCGCCAGCACTTCGGGCAACAGCCGCAAGCCCAAATGCCCGCCCCACGGAAAGCGCTCAATCGTCTTCGGCATCAGCGAATCGATCACGATGTCCTTCTTGATCTTGCCGCTAATCAGCAAGCCTTCGCCCGCGAGCGCCGCATCGGGGCCGATCAGCACGCGCATCGCTTCATCAAGGTTGCCAAGCGTCGCGCTCATGCCCCAGGTTTGTAGCGGCTTGCAGCCGCGCTTCCTGCCACCGCGAACGCGTGAGAGGCACAGTTCCAGCAACACGCCTCGCTTCGACGACAACAGCTCGTGCCACTCATCCACCACGATGCAATTCAAGCTGCCGAGCCGTGCTTGCCAGTCTGCTTTGCTCAGCATCAGCGCCAGAGATTCCGGCGTGGTAACGAGCACGGTGGGAAAGCGTCGATCCTGTTTCGCGCGCTCACTGGTGGATACGTCGCCCGTGCGCAGCCCGACGGTCCACGTGGGCTGCATCGAGGCCGCTGCGTCTTTGAGGGAAAGCAGTGTGTCCGCTGCGAGCGCTTTTAGTGGGGTGATCCAGAGGATTGCGATAGACGGCGCGAGCTTGTGGGTGCCTTCGGGGCCGAGCGCGCAAAGTGCACAAAACGCCGCGTACGTTTTACCGAAACCCGTCGGCGCGTTGATCAGTCCACTCTTGCCGGACGCTTGCGCTGCCCAAGTTTCACGTTGAAATGCGAATGGCGTCCAGCCACGATCAGCAAAGAATAGCTCCGCCGCAGCGACGGCTATTTTATCAGCTGCGTTTGCGCGCGATTTCGTCTGGATTGTAGGCATAAGCGATAAAGTATATACTGTATATACTTTGCTTTTTTCGAAACTTAATCGTGAGCACGTCATGCAAACCAAAGCATTCAAAAGCGGCAACTCTCTCGCCGTGCGCATACCCAAAGATCTAGCGATTTTTGAGCCGTCGCAGGACGTGATTATCGAGCGCAAAGGGGACACGCTGGTGCTGCGCGCGATGGAGCGCAAATCACTGGCTGATGTCATGGATATCTTCGCGCAGTTCAGCCCTGATTTCATGCAGGACGGGCGCGGACCTGAAGGCTGGCAAGACCAAAAAGAGCGTGACTGGAGCGCGTGGGACGAAAACGCGGTACATCAGGACAGATTGCCTAATCCAGCCGCTCCACCTTCAATAACCGCGCCCGTCGTCGACGCGGTTGCTGCACCGCCAACGCGCAAGCGCAAATAACAATGCGCTACATGCTTGACACTAATATCTGCATTTATCTAGCCAAGCGTCATCCACCCGAGGTACGCGCCAAGTTCTCAGCGCTCTCGTTGGGCGATGCGGTGATGAGCGCGCTCACGCTCGGCGAAATGCTGCACGGGATTGAGCGCAGGCCAGCGACGTATGCAACGAACGTGCGCGTGCTTGACGCTTTGCGCGAGCGGGTTCGGGTCGTTGACTTTGGCGAAGAGGCGGCAGCTGCATACGCACGGATAGCGGCAAAGCTCCCACGTAACGAACGAAACGCTGTGGACTGTTTGATCGCCTCGCATGCGCTGTCACTGGATGTCACGTTGGTGACTAATAACGAGCGAGATTTTGCAGGGTTTGTGCTCGCTAGTGGATTGCAGGTCGAGAACTGGGTTTCTTAGCGGTAGCGTGTGCACCTCCGTTCGTGAGTGGAAACATTGAATCAGCGGAACCCTGGCGCGCATTTTGATGCACACCCTACGCAACCAGGTACGAGCCTAGCCACGCAGCCCGATGCAATTGCCCCAAGGGTCACGCACCTGACACATGCGCTTGTGCTCTGCGATTTGCAAAGGGCCACGATAGAGCGTCGCACCGATTGATTCCATGTGTTGCAGTGCTGCATCAAAGTCTTCGACCTGCCAATAAACTACCGAACCCGCTGCGCCAGCCGCTACTTTTTCATCAGCAGACACAACCTCAATACTCACACCATCCACATCGAGATATTCGAAGAACGGCTCGGTTATTGACTTGCGTAGCGCTGATGGAAACGCCTGCTGATACCAAGCGAGCCCAGCTTCAACGTCGGCCACATGCACCATTACGGCAACTATTGGCATTACCTAAATCGCCACCGGCGCCTTAATCGCCGCATGACTTTCGTACCCTGCGATCTCAAAATCCTCAAACTCATAGTCGAAAATTGATGCAGGTTTCCGCTTGATCACGAGCGTGGGTGGTGGCATGGGCGTACGTGACAACTGCGTCGCAACCTGTTCGAAATGATTGCTGTAAATGTGGCAATCACCGCCGGTCCAGATGAAATCGCCTACGTCTAAATCACATTGCTGCGCAATCATGTGGGTGAGCAGCGCATAGCTTGCGATGTTGAAAGGCACGCCGAGGAAAAGGTCGGCGCTACGCTGGTAGAGCTGGCACGACAGGCGCGGTTTGGGCAGCGTGTCGTCGAGGCCTTCTTCTTTCGCGCGCGCCCGGTCTCGCACGGAAACCGGATCGGCGACGTAGAACTGAAAGAACGCGTGACACGGCAACAGCGCCATTTTGGGTAGATCGGCCACGTTCCACGCCGACACAATGATGCGGCGCGAATTCGGGTCGCGTTTGATGAGGTCGACCGCTTGCGCGACCTGGTCAATCGTGCCGCCACCGTCCTTTGCGTCGGAGTCGCGCTTGGGCCACGAGCGCCATTGCACGCCATACACCGGGCCCAAATCGCCGTCGGGTTTCGCCCATTCATTCCAGATGGTGACGCCGCGATCCTGTAGCCATTTCGCGTTGCCATCACCTCGCAAAAACCACAAAAGTTCGTACGCGATGCTTTTCCAGTGAACCTTTTTTGTCGTCAACAACGGAAAGCCGCGCGATAGGTCGAATCGCATCTGCGCACCAAAAATTGAGCGCGTTCCGGTGCCCGTGCGATCACCTTTTTCTGCGCCTTGTGAGCGTACTTGCTCGAGCAGATCGAGATAGGGTTGTTCGAGCGCGGGCAAGGGTGGCACAGTGTTCTGCATGGATGAAGTTTAGTTGGACGTGCAGTGCCCGCCCAAAGGTCGCATAGGTTTA
The DNA here is from genome assembly GCA_038223495.1 of Burkholderiales bacterium. Taxonomy (GTDB): domain Bacteria; phylum Pseudomonadota; class Gammaproteobacteria; order Burkholderiales; family Casimicrobiaceae; genus Casimicrobium. The sequence goes on from JBBRGY010000008.1 coordinate 3,480, forward strand.
GGTCAACCCAATCGCCACAATTTCACGGTAATTCGGCATCGCGTTTAACTGCGCATACCAGCGATCAAGGTTCGTCATCGGCACGCGCAGATGCGCAAGGCCTGCTTTCGCCAACGGCAATTCAAACCAGATGTAGGCCGTGTTGGCGAGCGGGACGTCAGCCATCGTGAATTCGTCGCCATTGAGCCACTTCGTCTTGCCCAATTGACGATCAGCGATTTTCCAACTCTCCGATACTTTGGTGAGATTGGCGGTGATCATTTTCATATCCCAGTTTTCCTGGGGCATGCGCACGATTTGCTGAAATGCCGGACCCAACGGTGAGAACGTCGTCAATTGCCAGTCCATCCAGCGTTCAGCGGAAGCGCGTCCTTGCAGATCTGCCGGATAAAACGGTGCTTTCGGATGCTTGGCGCACAAGTAGCGGATGATCGCGTGCGATTCCCAAAGCACAAACCCATCGTCCTCAATCACAGGCACTAGGCCGTTCGGATTCTTTTCGCGAAATTCTTCGGTGTTAACGATACCGAAATGCAGCCCTGCATCGATGCGTTCGTAGGGTATGCCGAGTTCGGCGCAGGCCCACATGACCTTCTTGACGTTTGAAGAATTTGTGCGGCCCCAGAGTTTCAACATGACGATTTCTTTCCGTGCGACTGCGGCGTACGACGCGGCAATCGGGTTAAATGTGCGTGATTCGCAATTCAAAGTTTGCCATGAAGTTTGCCACGAAGCGCCTCTCTGTTCTGTTCCTGCTGGGTACGATCGCAATTCTCGCGTCCTGCCGTCAAACCGATTTAGGCGAGGGCGGCAGCAAAGTTTCGGGCTCAGCGGGCCCGGCAGGCGCGCAAGGCGCGGCAAAAGAGCTGGTGACGTGCGACAAGCCCATCGCCACTATCGCACTTTCGGAAAATCCGAATGGCTACAGCGTGATTTCCGGCATGCAACTGCCGCCGACGCCGCTGCCGTTGATTCGCGTGATGGCCCAGCAATCGGGCTGCTTCCGAATCGTTGACCGCGCGGCGGGATTGCGCGGAACGATTCAGGAACAGACGTTGAAAGACGCAGGTATTCTGAAGGCGGAAACGGTCCCCAAAAAGGGCGAAGGCATCGGCGCACGCATGACGCTCACGCCGTCGCTCACCTTTAGCGAGGACAACGCGGGCGGCGGCATTGCAGCGCTGATTGGCCTGATTCCGGCGCTGCGCGATTGGGCGGGCGCGGCGAGCGGTGTCAAGTTCAAAGAGGCGCAGGTCGTGCTGCTACTCACGGACAACGAAACGACCGAGCAATTAGCCGCTGCGACCGGTTCTGCGCGCGCGACTGATTTGGGTGTTGGCGGGATGGTGATCGGTAAGGTGCTCGGAGGCGCGGCGGGTTGGGGCATTACCAACGAAGGCAAAGTGATCGCGGCGGCGTTTCTTGATGCGCACAACAAGCTCGTTTTTCAGGCGCGGGCGCTGTCTGCGGCACAGAAAAACGAATAGTCGGACAACAGCTTTTCGGTGAAAGCACCACTTTACATGAGCTAAAGGCCAATAATGCTACTTATCGACTTTTAGGAAAACGGCGATATAGGCCCTGTGAAATAGTCTTTTTGTTGAAAAGCTGATAAGCAGAATTGGCGACTAATTACGCTATGAACTAGTCTTCGCCAACCCCTCGCGCGCCTGCCGTAACCAGTCTTTTTGCGACGATTTGGTGCGCGACGGCCAGTGCTTCGCATCATAGACGACTTGTTGAAAAAGCCGCGCTGCATCTGCGTTGCGGCCTTTGCTGCGCAGCCATTCGCCGTAACGCACCAGCGGCTCGGGGCCAGTACCGGTCGTCACGGCATGTTGAAACGCAGCTTCGGCGCCATCCGGCTCGGCGATGATGAGGACTCGTGCATACAGTAGCGCAGCCTCGCTCGTGTTGCGGGCGGGGTGCAGCTTAAACAGCGTGTTCATTGCAACGGCCGCTGCGGCCGCATTGCCGCACGCAAACTCGGCATCCGCCAATCCGTAAAGCACGTCAGGATCGTTGGCGAACGCGCCCTGCGCGCATTCGCGAAACTGCGCCGCAGCGCCCGGCGCGTCGCCCTTGCCGAGCATCGCGTGCGCCAGCCGAATGCGATTGCCAACGGTGACTGTTTGATCGAACGCACGTTGTGCTTCGCGTAGCTCGCCGTCAGGATTAATGAATTTCGTAACTGCGTGCGCCGCGCCGCGTGCGGTGCGATTGAAGCGCAGCTCCGGCAAATATTCCACAAAGAAATAGGCGACGCTGCCTAGCAACGGGAACGAGAACAGCACAAACAGCCAGTACAGCGAGCGACCGGTACGCAATGCGTGAATCGCAAAAAAGAGCGCGACGACAACGTGAACTCCGAGGCCGACGTAAGGAATGGTGAAGGCTTGCATGAAGAAGGACTTGCGGGATTCTATTCAGGCCGTACCGTGCACGAATTCAATTTATTCAATGCAATCGACGGGGTAGAGTGGCATTTTGCCATTCAAATCGAACTAATGACTTTAGGCTGAAACTTTGTATTTACAAGGGCTAAGCCGCGAAAATATCTTAAGTCAACTTTCTTTGTTAACGACATGTAGCCCCGGTGTAAATGTCGTTTCATCAAAAAGCTAATAGGGTCATTGATAATGCAATCTCTCACTAACAGCGTGAAAAAGGCATCACCATGAACGCACCCGTCTCCGCCCACCTCGCGGGTGAATTGGCTCGCAAAGACGTCGCCAATCACTTCCATCCGTACACCAATCTGCGCGCCATCGAAACGGATGCGCCGCTTATCATCGTCGAAGGCGATGGCGTCGAAGTGATCGACGATGCGGGCAAGCGCTACATCGAGGGCATGGCGGGGCTGTGGTGTGCATCGCTCGGATTTAGTGAAAAGCGTTTGGGTGAAGCGGCGAAGCGCCAGATGGACAAGCTGCCGTACTACCACTCGTTCTCCGGCAAGGCGCATAACGTGGTTGCGGAAGTCAGCGAAAAACTGATCTCACTGGCACCGACGCAAGCGCTGCGCGATGGCCGCGTGATCTTTGCGAACTCGGGCTCCGAGGCGAATGACACCGCGTTCAAACTGGTTCACTACTACCACAACGCCATCGGCAAACCGCTGAAGAAAAAAATCATCGCGCGCGTCAAGGGCTACCACGGTGTGACCGTTGCTTCTGCCTCGTTGTCAGGCATTCCAACGATGCATCAGCATTTTGATTTGCCGATTGCGGGTGTGCTGCGCACGGGCTGTCCACACGCGTATCAGTTCGCAAAAGAGGGAGAGTCGTCCGAGCAGTTTGCGACGCGGCTCGCTGACGAGCTTGAAGCACTGATTCTGGCGGAAGGGCCAGAGACCATCGGTGGATTCATTGCTGAACCGGTGCAGGGCGCTGGCGGCGTCATTATTCCGCCACCGACATACTTTGAAAAAATTCAGGCGATTCTCAAAAAATACGAGATTCTTTTCATCGCTGACGAAGTCATCACTGGCTTTGGGCGCACGGGTAATTTGTTCGGAACGCAGACCTACAACCTTGAACCCGACATGCTCACCACCGCCAAGATGATCACGTCGGCTTATGTGCCGTTCTCGGCGCTATACGTGAGCGGAAAGATTTATCAGGCCTGTGCCGATGCGAGCGCAAGCGTCGGTGTGTTCGGTCATGGCTACACCTACTCGGGTCATCCGCTTGGCTGCGCGATTGCGCTGGAGACGTTAAAGATTTACGAAGAGCGCGATTTGGTGAATCACGTTCGCGCGGTGTCGCCTGCGTTCGCAGCGGAATTACAAAAATTTGCGAGTCACCCGATGGTAGGCGACGTGCGCAGTGTCGGGCTGATCGGTGCAGTGGAGCTCGCCGAAGACCCGAAGGCGCGCAAGCCTTTCGATGCCAAACGAGGAGTCGGCGCATATCTCGTGCGTCGCGCACAAGCGCATGGACTCATCCTGCGCGCGATGGGCGGCGACATCGTCGCTTTTAGTCCGCCGCTCATCATTACCGAGGCTGAAATTGCAGAGCTGATGAAGCGGTTTGCGTTGGCGCTTGATGACACGCAAGCCTGGTTACGTGGCTAACGACGTCATCGACGGAGATACGCATGGAACTAAAACTTACGCTGACCCCCACCGCGCAAAAGCTCGTTCATAGCACCGAGTTCACGTTCTCAACGAACGCCGACCAAGGCATGACGATGCCGCAGGTCGGCGACATGATGCGCGTCACGCTCGATGAGCCACCGGTTTTTTTCAAAGTGATTCAGCGTGCGTACGACTTCACGACATCGCCTATAACGGTGACGTTGGTGCTTGGTGCGCCGGACTAGCGCGTCGCGAAAAGCACGGGGCACTAGCGTTTTACAAATCGTTACAAGTAGCGCGGGCTGCGCTGATTCTCGTGCCTACAATCAAGTTCGGTTCGCGCGCTGGCCGCGAACTTCACGCCGCACTTCAAACCAGTCGCCTCATGTTTTTTTTCGCTCGACGAGTGCTATCACTCGCCATTGTTTGCGCACTACTTCCTGCAAGCCGCACCTACGCGCAGACGTTACCCGCTTCTCCGCCAGCCACGGCCGACGTACCGAGCATCACGCCACTTCCTGCTGCGACAACGCCAGCGGTCGTTCCAGCAACGCCAGCGGTCATTCCAGCAACGCCAGCGGTCGTTCCAGCAACGTCGGCGGTCGCTCCAACACCGCCAGCGGTCGTTTCAACACCACCAGCAGCAGTTCGACCGCGTCGTGCGCGACCCGAACGCGTTGAACCCGTCGAAATAACTGGGAAGAACAGCGCGACCGAAGAGCGACGCAATTCCACTGCGGCCAAAATCATCATCACGCGGGAAGACATTGAACAGTTCGGTGACACCAGCTTGGGCGACGTGATGCGGCGTCTGCCCGGCGTGACCACCGGCGGTCGGCCTGGCCGCACGGGGGCGCCCCGTATGCGCGGGATGGGCGGTGGCTATACGCAAATCCTGATCGACGGACAACGTATTCCGCCTGGATTCAACATCGAGGAAATCACACCGGAGCAGGTGGAGCGCATTGAAATTTATCGCGCTCCGACCGCCGAAACCGGCACTCGCGCCATTGCCGGCACCATCAACATCATTCTGCGCGAACCGCTTCGCAGCACCAATAACGACTTTCGCCTTGGTTTGCAGGAGGAACGCAACGAACTCTCGCCACACTTCTCGGTGACGCACAACGGCATTCTGAGTGACACCGGTACCTACAACGTCACCGCATCGGCCAACCAGACCCGCCATCTCACCGATACGGCCACGCACACGACCTATTCCGATGCAACGACTGGCGTGACCACGCTTGAACAGACGGGTTCGTCACAGACGGCCGATCTTCGTAACAATATGTTTTTGAGTGGCCGCGCGTTGTGGCGACTCGGCGCGGGTGAGCAGTTTGGCATTCATGCCTTTCTCGCGCACAACAATTACGAAAGCCAAACCGCGGGCACGCTGACGCAACTCATCGGCACCGATCCATCGCCATTCGCCACGCGCACCGGGACGTCGAACAGCAGCAATGATGTGGCTCGCTTGAACCTAAATCTGAGCAAACGCATTGACGCAGAAACGCGCTATGAGCTGCGTCTGAGCGGCGGCACCTTTAGCTCGGCCACCGGTAGCCTCAGCCGGCAGTTTGCGGACGCCGGCAATCAGACGCTGCTGCAAGCCACAGATGGTAATGTGCATGATCGCTCCTGGAACAGCGCGGGCAAACTGATCCAAAATGTCGCTCTGGGCGGTCAAGCCATTACGGCCGGCTACGAAGTCGAGGGTTTGCGCCGTCGAGAGAATTCGCTGACGTTGCTCAATGGCGTGCAGCAACTGGAAGACTTGGGTACCGAGTTCGCGGTGTCCACGCAAAGGACTGCACTTTTCATTCAGGATGAATGGGATCCCGCACCCAACTGGTCGGTGAACGTCGGCTTGCGCTACGAAACCATTCAAACCAAGAGTTCGGTCGCGGGTGACACCTACAGCAACACCAGTCGTGTCCTGTCACCGCTCGCTCACCTGGTATGGCGGTTCGCGGCACCCATGCGGGACCAGTTGCGCCTGAGCCTGACTAACAGCTACTTGAGCCCGACAGTGACGCAGTTAAGCGCTCGCCCCTCCCTCAACACGCTGTTTCCGGCGCCTGGCGCGAACACGGGTATTACGGCTGATCGCGCGGGCAATCCCAACCTCAAGCCGCAAACGGCCAACGGGATTGATTTTGCCTACGAAACGTATTTCGATTCGGGTGGCATGGCGTCGGTCAATCTGTTTCAACGCAATATTGACCAGTTCATCCGCAATGTCACGACCCTCGAAAATGTGTCATGGGCGAATAGCCCGCGGTATGTCAATCGCCCGCAAAATCTGGGAAAGGCCATGACGCGGGGCATTGAATTCGACGGCAAATTTCAGCTGAAGGAGATCGTCGCGACCACACTTCCGCTGAGCCTGCGTGTGAATCTGAGTGTCTTCGATTCAAAAGTCGACGCGGTGCTCGGCCCTTATAACCGCATTGACCAACAGCCACGCGCGACGGCCAATGTGGGGTTTGAATACCGTTTTGTCGGTGCCCCGGTGCGCTTCGGCGGCAATTTTGGCTGGACGCCTGCCTATTCAACCCAGTTGTCCGACACACAGGGTCAGGCCATTTCGACCAAGCGCGTGTTCGACGCCTATGGTTTGTGGCTCATCAGTCCTTCAACGAAAGTTCGGCTTTCCGTCTCGAATATTGCACCGATCGACTTCATTTCTCAGACCAGCGTCGTTGACGCAGGGCTGCGTCAGGTCATCGTTAGTACCGGCCGCACAGATATGTCGGTCGCACTGCGCCTCGAGATGCGACTTTAACGGCGCAGTTTGCTCCGCGCATGTCACTCAGCGCGCCTACAATGACGCGATGCCTGACACCAAAAAAACTCTGCTCCTCACCGGCGCTTCGCGCGGCATCGGCCACGCAACGGTCAAGCATTTCCATTCTGCCGAATGGCGCGTCATCACGGTCTCTCGACAGCCGTTCGACAAGATTTGCCCGTGGCCGCAAGGCGAAAAAGATCACGTCCAGATGGACCTTAACGATCTGGATCAATTTCCGGCCGCCATCGCACGAATCAAAGCCAAGCTGGCAGAGCCAGAGACAGGCGGCAAACTTTCTGCGTTAGTCAACAACGCAGGCATTTCACCCAAGATGCCCGATGGCAGCCGCATGGGTGTGCTTGATGCAGATATTAGCGTCTGGCAAAACGTGATGAACGTGAATCTTTTTGCGACTGCATTGTTGGCGCGTGGCCTGTTCGATGAATTGAAAGCGGCGCAGGGCAGCGTGGTGAATGTCACATCCATCGCGGGCGGCAAGGTGCATCCTTTTGCGGGGGTGGCTTATGCAGCATCCAAGGCTGCGCTGGCTTCCTTGACGCGCGAAATGGCGAACGATTTTGGTCGTCACGGCGTGCGTTGCAATGCCATTGCTCCCGGTGAAATTGATACCTCGATTTTGTCGGCAGGCACGGACGAGATTGTGCAGCGTGAAATTCCACTGCGGCGTTTGGGCAAGCCGTCTGAGGTCGCGACGCTAATTTATTTTTTGTGTACTTCGCAGAGCTCGTATATCAACGGCGCGGAGATTCACGTCAACGGCGGCCAGCACGTTTGATTTTCGTTGCCAGCGGCTGTGATCCTTCGTTGCGAGCCTCCTTGCATGGATTTACCACGCGTCGTCGGCTCGCGCCTTGGCTGACAGCCGCTGGCAACGAAAATCGGCTCTCCGTGATGGAGATCGCAAAGTCCCCTCTCTCCTTGCGGGAGAGGGCTAAGGTGCTGGGTAAGGTGGCGTCAAGATTTACGACTTTACGCCGCTTCGTCCGTCCTAAAGCATGACTCTCTGGCGCGCGCTCCGCCGCTTCCTCAAAGGCGACGGCATCATCTATTCCGGTTATCTGGCCTTTCTATCGTTGTTGGCCTTGTTGCCGGTGCTGGGTGTGCTGTTCTGGCTATCGCAACAAAGCTCAATCATCAAGACGGCCGACGCGGCGTTTCGTGATTTTTTGTTTACCAATTTGTTTCCAGAAACCGCCAAGCAGGTGGTCGCGGTCGTCGACAAATTGCGAGCCAACGCAAAAGGATTAGGCATGACGGGTGTTGCCATCATCGCTGGGGACCTGTTGTTGAAAGCGTTGGCGCTGAACGCTGCCGTTGATCGGATTTGGGGTTCAGCGCGGCGCAATCTTTGGGGATTTGTGCGTGGCGCGCTGGTGCTGCTGATACTGGTTCCGGCGGTGGTCGCTACGTTAATTTGGGTGATTCGTCTTGTTGAAAAAACCTTGATCGCAGTGATGCCCTCGCTGAGTGAAACAATTCAGACCGTTGTCGACCCTATTGAAATCGGCGTCCCGTTGATTGCCGCGTTAACCCTTATCTATCGTTGGGTTCCAGCTCGCCTGAACGCATGGCGATCACCGTTGGCTTCAGCCGTGTTGGTCACTGCGCTGATTGAAGTAGCGCGATATCTCATTGCCCACTATTTCGCGCAACTGCAGCAATTGAAGTCGCTGTACGGTGCATTCATCGCATTCCCCATTTTGCTGGTGACAGTGTTTGTGACCTGGTCGTTGGTGCTGTATGGCGCAGCGTTGGTCGCCGAAGGGTTTGGCAGCAAGCTACGCTGGTTCTCCAGTGCGCAGAGCGCCAAAACTTTCAGGTTGAAACCGGCAAAAAACTAGCTCAGCGCGATGTACCCCGGCAGCTCGGCCGCGTGCGCGCGCACTGCGGCGATCAGCGCACGCACTCGTGGATGATTTTGCGTTTCGGCACGACCCGCCAGTCGATAAATCTCAACCGCTAGCGGTACAAAATGCAGCTTGAACTGCGAGGCCGCGGCGCGAAGTCCCAAGCCCACATCCGCTGCGCCCGCGGCGATGCTTGCGGCAACGGCTTGATGGGTGAATTCCTCGTGCTCGTAACCAGAAATTCGTCCCGATGCGACGCTCGCGTCGGTGAGCAGTGAGTCCAACAACAAGCGCGTGCCTGATCCGCGTTGACGGTTAATGAATCGGACGGCGTCCCCCGTTAAATCAGCCAGCGTTGAAATTTTTCCTTTCGATCGCGGTGCAATGATGAGCCCCTGTTCGCGCTGCATGAGCGGTACGCTCCAGAACTCGGTGCTTGCTTCGACGTTTGCCCACAGCGAAGTTTCAGCCTGCGCAGCACCGTGGCTCGCCGCAGGCGTCATGTGGTGATAGCCCGCCAAATCAGTGTCACCACGCAGCAGCGTGCGAACGCAGTCCACACTGCCGCCGCTGCTCATGTGAATAGCATCGCCGAGCCTTTGCGCCTTGGCATTCGCAGCGGTTGGTGAGGGACGGGCGAAGGCTTGCGCTAGCGCAAAATCGTGGCTCGCCATCAGTCGAAGTTGTGCCTCATCGCGCAACGATTGCATCAGATCCGCCGCAAAACGATCCACATATTCTTTGGCGGGCGGCGTAAATAGTTCGCCATGCGTTTCCAGGACGGCGAGGACTGCGCGGCCTTTGCTGGTCAGGCTGGTGCCACGTCCGCGTGACTTGCCAACTAGTTTGCAGCCGAGTGCAGTATCAAAGCTCAGCAAGCGTCCCCAAAGCGTTCGATAAGTTACGTCCAGTGCAATCGCTGCCTGGGTGATCGACTGCGTATCGGCAATGGTGCGTAGGCTGCGAGCTAGATCGCCAAGGTTCAAGGTTTCTGTGCCGATTGAAGCGACAGCCCCGGTAGAAAAACTGATGTGTACTGCGGACGCTCTGATCATCGTGACGTCTAAATGAATGGTTGTGCATTATGTAAGCAATTGCATATTAATTTAACAATATCAAAAAAGCCAAAATGTGTCTTAGTTTTCGCACGTGAAGTGACAGATATGAAGGTAAGCTGTATTGGAGTCAGCAGGCGGTGCGCCCGTGCTCCCTCGCGCTTTTTCCCGCAATGAGTGTGACCACCGCCTTCCGTCGTAGAGTGCATTTTGCGGTGTTGTTGCTGCCTCCGTTACCGCATTTCGAATTGCAGCATGGGTCGAGGTCCGAGTGAGTCTCTTCGCCGATTCCATCGCCGCTGCGGGCTCACTGCTGCTCGCTCGCGATTCGACACTCATGGAAATCACAGGACTGTCGCTAAGAGTGAGCGCGACGGCCACCGCTATCGCGGCGTTGATTGGGCTGCCGCTCGGTGCCTGGACTGCTTTGACGACAAATCGTTTGCGACCTCCGATTGTTGTCGTGCTCAACGCGTCGATGGGATTGCCGCCCGTGGTGGTTGGACTCATTGTGTATCTATTGCTTTCGCGGAGTGGACCGATGGGGCCGTTGGGCTGGTTGTTTACGCCCACTGGCATGGTGATGGCGCAAACCATCTTGATCACACCGATCATTGCCGCACTAGCGCGGCAAACGATCGAGGATGCGCATGTGCCCCTATGCGACTGGTTCACGTCATTGGGGTTGAGCGCATGGCAGCGCATCCTCACGCTGTTGTTCGAAGCGCGCTTCTCGCTGGCTGTTGTGATGCTTGCAGGATTTGGCCGTGCCATCGCTGAGGTCGGCGCAGTCATGATTGTAGGTGGCAATATCGCTGGATCGACGCGCGTGATGACGACGACGATTGCGCTGGAGACCTCGAAGGGCGATCTTCCGCTTGCGCTGGCGCTCGGCCTTTTGCTCGTCACCCTGATGCTCATCGTCAATGGCTTTGCCCAGACCTTGAAGGCGAAGATGGAGCGGCGCAATGCTTGAGACGAATCCTCATCCCATGCTGCGAATTACTCTGGTGAAAATACGCCAAGCCTCGGTAATCGTGGACGGAAAGGCGCTGCTCTCCGAGATTGATCTCACCATTACTGAAGGCGAAAGTGTCGTTGTGCTCGGGGCCAACGGCGCGGGTAAATCGACGTTACTAAAGCTTTGTAATGCGCTCATTGCACCGAGCAAGGGCAGTGTGCAAACGCTGCCGTTACATCAGCAGTCGTTAATTTTTCAAAGACCGGCATTGCTTCGACGCACCGTGTTGGACAACGTTCGGTATGTGTTGTTGGTTCGTGGCATTGCCGAGCCCGCATGCACCGAACAGGCGCAACGCGCACTCGCCGCCTGTAACTTGAGCGCGATATCGAACCAGTCTGCACGATCGCTTTCGGGCGGTGAGCAGCAGCGCCTCGCGCTAGCGCGCTCATGGGCCTGCACGCCCCGCTTGTTGCTCGCCGACGAACCGACTGCGAATCTCGCGCCATCTGCAATGCGTGACGTTGAGACACTTTTGCAAACGGTTCAGGTCGGTGGAACAACTTTGGTGCTCACCACGCACAACGTCGCGCAGGCCAAGCGCATCGCTCGCCGAATCATTTTCTTGGACAGCGGAAAGATCGTCGAAGACCGACCCGCCGCCGAATTTTTTGTGTCACCGCATTCCGCCGCCGCGCGGACTTACCTCGAAGGAGAAACTTTATGAAACGATTTTCTAACCTAGCCGCGCTGATGCTCTCCGCCGTCTCGCTGGCGGCGCTCGCACCGACCTCGGTATCGGCACAGGAGACGACCATCACTGTGGCGTCGACGACGTCGACTGAGCAGTCGGGCCTGTTCGGCTATTTGCTGCCACAAGTGCAGAAGGCCACAGGAATCACCGTGAAGGTTGTGGCGCTAGGAACAGGGCAGGCACTTGACGTGGGTCGTCGTGGCGACGCCGACGTCGTCTTCGTGCACGATAAAGTAGCCGAAGAAAAATTCATCGCTGAAGGCGCTGGAGTCGAGCGCATTGGCGTGATGTACAACGACTTTGTCCTAGTCGGGCCTAGTGACGACCCAGCCAAGGCGGCGGGTAAAGACATCGTTGCTGGACTCAAAGCGGTGTATGCCCACAAATCAGCTTTCGTCTCGCGCGGCGACAAGAGCGGCACTCATGCCGCGGAGTTGCGCTACTGGAAAATGGCGAGCCTTGATCCGGCAACTGAAAAGCAGACGTGGTATCGCGACACGGGCTCTGGCATGGGCCCCGCGCTCAACACGGCCGCCGCAATGAACGCCTACATCCTCGCCGACCGTGGCACCTGGCTGTCATTCAAAAACCGTCAAAATCTGAAAATTATCGTTGAAGGGGACGTCAAACTATTCAACCAATACGGCGTGATTCTTGTGAACCCCAAAAAGCATCCAAACGTGAAGGTTGAGGCGGGACAAAAATTCATCAACTGGTTGGTGAGCGCAGACGGTCAGGCGACGATTGCAGGCTACAAAATCGGCGGCGAGCAGTTGTTTTTTCCGAATGCAGTGAAGCAGTAAATATTGAATTGTGGGAGCGGTTTTACCGCGAATCGTCGCTTGAATAGACAATCGCGGTGGAACCGCTCCCACAAAACGATGATCGCATTCTTGCGGCACCGCTGGTGTTGCAAAGTAATACCCAACGAGTTTCTGGAGATTTTGATTCAGGCTAGGGCAGAATCCACGCACTAAACAAAAGCGGGGTCACCATGTCTGAACACAGCTCGGAACACAGCCAATTTGCGTTGCTCGGCGAGCGGCGCTTCGCGCCGTTCTTCTGGACGCAGTTCTTGGGCGCGATGAACGACAACGTGTTCAAGAATGGCATGATCATCTTCATGGCGTTCGGCGGCATGACCCTGGCGGGCATGGATGCGAATCTGTTGGTGAACGCGGCTGGTGCAGTGTTCATTCTCCCGTTCGTGTTGTTTTCGGCATTTGCTGGGCAGCTCGCTGACAAGTACGAAAAGACCCGCGTCATACGCGGTGTAAAGGTTTTCGAGATCGTGGTGATGGCGCTCTCAGCCGTCGGATTCGTGACGGCGAATCTTGGCATCCTATTTGTTTGCCTGTTTGCGATGGGGCTGCATTCAACGTTGTTCGGCCCTGTGAAGTACGCCATCATGCCGCAGGCTTTGCGGAGCGACGAACTCGTCGGAGGCAACGCTCTAGTCGAATCAGGCACTTTCGTGGCGATTCTGGTGGGCACAATTGTCGGTGGCGTGGTGGTGGCATTGAAGCCAAGCGGCCCGACGTACGTGGCCGCCGTGACGATTATCGTGGCCGTAGTTGGATACCTCGTCAGCCGCAGCATTCCTGCGGCCGCAGCAACCGATCCCACTCTCAAACTCAACTGGAACCCCTTTACTGAGACGGCGAATAATCTACGTTTAGCGGCGAAAAACATTGTTGTCTGGCGCTCGATGCTGGGCATTTCCTGGCTGTGGTTTTATGGCGCGATGCTGCTCAATCAGTTCGCCAACATGAGCAAAGATGTGCTCGGCGGCAACGAGCAGGTGGCGACGCTTTTGCTCGCGGTGTTCGCGGTCGGCGTTGCGGTGGGTTCGCTGTTATGTGAACGGCTTTCTGGCAAAAAAGTGGAAATTGGTCTCGTGCCATTCGGCTCCATCGGCATGAGTATTTTTGCTATCGATTTGTACTTCGCGACCAAGGGCTTACATCCGGTGGGACAAAGTGGCGCGATGGAATTTATTGGTAAATCGGAGCATTGGCGCGTCGTGTTCGACTTGTTCATGCTCTCGTTGAGCGGCGGGCTCTACAGCGTGCCGTTGTACGCGCTGATTCAGGAGCGCGCGGAGGAGTCGCACCGTTCTCGCATCATTGCCGCGAACAATATTTTGAACGCAATTTTTATGGTGACTTCAGCGGTGCTCGCAATTGTCCTGATCAAATTTGCTGGCTTTGATGTGCCCAAACTGATTCTCACGATTGGCATTTTGAACGCTCTGGTGGCGGCTTACATCTACACATTGACCCCTGAATTTTTGCTGCGGTTTATTTGCTGGATTTTGATTTCGTTTGTCTATCGCCTGCGTGTCAAAGGCCTAGAAAATATTCCTGATAAAGGCCCAGTCATTGTCGTCGCCAATCACGTCAGCTATGTCGATGCCTTGGTTATTTCTTCCGCGTGTCGCCGTCCGATTCAGTTCGTGATGGATCACGCAATATTCAAAACACCCGGACTCGCCTGGGTTTTCCGTCAAATGAAGGCGATTCCGATTGCCAGCGCTAAAGACGATCCGGCGATGATGGAAAAGGCGTTTGAACGCGTCAAAGCGGCGCTGGCTGACGGTGAGGTTGTATGTGTCTTCCCAGAAGGAAAGCTCACTAAAGACGGCGAGATGAATGCGTTCCGGCCCGGCATCGAGCGGATCGTCGCGCAGACCGGCGCTCCCGTGGTGCCACTTGCGTTGCGTGGACTGTGGGGCAGCTTTTTCAGTCGCACCGCTGATGGCGTGGCATTCAAACATTTTCGCGGATTCTTCAACCGGATTGAGTTGGTAGGTGGGGCGCTGGTACCGGCTGGCAATGTGAGTGCAGCGGGGTTGGAGGCGACCGTGCGGAAGATGCGGGGTGAGATGCGATGAGTCGCAACAGCCGAGGCGATAGCCTGTTACGGAAGGGCGCACCAATTGATGAAGGTATCTAGGGGCTGATGCTTGTGACACTCCAATGCGTTTGCTAGCGCTTTAAAATCCCAAAATGTCTGGAAACACCTTAGGTCATCTCTTCTCCGTCACCACCTTTGGTGAGTCGCACGGGCCTGCAATCGGTTGCGTCATCGACGGCTGTCCGCCGGGACTGCCATTATCTGCTGAGGACATTCAGCCCGATTTGGATCGGCGCAAGCCGGGCACCTCGCGGCATGTGACGCAGCGCAGGGAGGACGACACGGTTGAGATTCTTTCTGGTGTGTTCGAAGGCGTGACGACGGGAACACCGATTGGTCTTTTGATTCGCAACACCGATCAGCGCAGCAAGGACTACGGCAACATCGCGCAGACGTTCCGTCCGGGACATGCCGATTACACGTACTGGATGAAGTTTGGTCAGCGCGACTATCGCGGTGGCGGGCGCTCTTCGGCGCGGCTGACGGCGCCGATTGTGGCGGCGGGAGCGGTGGCTAAAAAATGGCTCTCGGAGCGCTACGGCGTGATTGTTCGAGGTTATTGTGCGCAGATTGGCGATGTGGTGATTCCGTTTGAATCGCACGACGACGTGAACGGAAACCCGTTTTTCGCCGCGATCAAACCAGACTCACCGAAGCTCGCCGAACTTGAAAATTACATGGACGAATTGCGCAAAAGTGGCGATAGCTGCGGTGCGAAGATTTACGTTGAGGCGGTTAATCTGCCGGTGGGCTGGGGCGAACCCGTGTTTGACCGGATAGACGCGGACATCGCTCACGCCATGATGGGGCTCAACGCGGTTAAGGGCGTGGAGATTGGTGCGGGCTTCAAAAGCGTCACGCAGAAGGGCACCGAGCATTCCGATGAGATTCGCGATGGCAAATTCGCCAGCAATAATTCGGGCGGCGTGCTCGGCGGAATCTCGACGGGCCAGCCGATCACAGTGAATATCGCGATCAAACCGACGTCCAGCATGCGCCTTGACCGTGAGACGATTGACAAGGCGGGCAACGCGGTGACGATCAATACACATGGCCGCCACGACCCGTGCGTCGGTATTCGTGCGACACCGATTGCTGAGGCGCTGTTGGCGCTGGTGCTCATCGATCATGCGTTGCGGCATCGTGCG
>JBBRGY010000009.1:0-18609 GCA_038223495.1 Burkholderiales bacterium
GGTCAAAATGTTGTCCGAAGTGGGCGTTAGGGATTTCGCGTATGTCAACGTCCTCGACGATCAGGCAATTCGCGAAGGCATCAAGCAATATTCATCTTGGCCGACCATCCCACAACTTTATGTAAACCAAGAGTTTGTTGGAGGCGCAGATATTATGCGAGAAATGCACCAGTCTGGCGAGTTGGCTCGGTTAGTCAAGTGAGTTGCGGTTGCAAGGTTACGTCAGCGACTGCAGAGGGCGACTCGCATCCTTTACTCCAGCGACCTTTGTAAGCGCCACGAGGCATAGATCAAGCTTCGACCGAGACCGTACAAACATTATGAATTCTAGCGTTGCAACTGTACCTGACGCATCGGCCCGAGACACGGTATTTACAGCAATGACATTTATGTTGCACCCAGCAATGACTCGAGCGCAATCGGCAAGCAAACCTTTCCTATCTGACGAAGTTATCGCCACGCGTACAGGCAGCGCTACCAAGAGCCTACTTGCCCAAGACGGCACAAAAAAGTCGTTCGACGCGCGTCCAGCGATCTTCTGAGTGCAGCCGACCCTGTGCACTTTTGCTCCTGCAAAAGACGACACAGCAATTATTTCATCGCCCGGAAAAGGTTTGCATACTTCACAGTAAGTGACGCCCCTGTTCGGCAACCCATCAAGAAACAGTCTACTTCGTGCGTCAATGTTCGTTGCGCCCGCAATCAACGTGGCGGCCCCAACCCCTCGCAAGGCTGATGATGCAGCATATGCCGAGATTTCGCCAGCACCTATGCGCTGCCACAACTCCTCTATACTGAAGGCTCCCAAGGCATCGACGAGGGTCCTATGTCGCGCCATGCTTGCAGCAATCTCCTTTTCGGTCATGCTGGTGGCCTCCCAAAGGAGCCGACGCCCAAGCCCTGTGGCTTCTTGTCGAGCGATATCGCGCAACCAAATGCGGAGTTTTGAACGGCTCCTGGGCGATCGCAATGCCGTTTGCCATTCTGGTCGCGCCAACACGGATTCGCCGGGAATCACTTCAACGATGTCTCCAGCGGAGAGCTCCATCGACGCGTCTCGCAACACCCCATTTACGCGAACGGCCTTTGTTCGAAGACCTAAGTCTGTATGAATCGCAAAGGCAAAATCTAGTCCAGTCGCATGCAAAGGCAATGACAACCGCTGCCCCTTTGGAGAGAAGACTGAAATCGCAGTGTGCTCCACCAATTCCCGCAGAACCCGAGTAAACCCGCCAGGATGCTCCAAAGTCCCTGCAACTGCTACGAAATCGTCGACATTAGCGCTTTCGCCTACTGCACGCACCCACGGCGCACGAACGACGGGTGGAAACAGGAAAATACATTCCGCCACAAGGCCACGCCGTCCAAGAAGCACCTTCGTCGAAACTACGCCCTCAGAGGCGTCTGAGCCGAAACTGGCAGGCACAAAAACAAATTTTGCATGTAACTCGCTGATACGCTTGTAGGCATCCGCCATCGAATCGCAGTAACTAAAAATGGTCGGAATCGAAAACAGTGCTCTGTATGCACGGTCCTCGCGTAACCGTCGGAATCCACGCAACATCGTTTCATGCATGATACGGGTGCCAGCGGCGCCACCCACGTCTGTTGAATAAGAAACAAGCCCCTGTAACATCCCGGCTAATCGACGCACATCGACTGCGAGTTTGTAGCGACACCAGTTGTCAACAACTTTCCAACGCAACGGATAAAGCGACCGCAAAGACCAGGATTCAAGCTCAGTGGCAATTCGATGCAAACCGACGTATCGGGCTAGCGGAAAAAACACAGAATACGTCTCTGCGGCCACACGCCGACGCTTTTCTAGGCTCACCGCGCCCAACGTGCGCATATTGTGCAGGCGATCACACAATTTGACTGCAAACACACGCCAATCCCGACCGCCCGCTGAAACTAGTTTGCGAAGCGTTTCCTCCTTCGCCGATCCAGCACTAGCGTCGCCGACGCGATCAAGCTTAGACACTCCATCGACAATATGCGCAACTTGCGGACCAAACCGACTTTCTATGGAGGCCAGGGACGTCTCCGTATCCTCGACCACATCGTGAAGCAGCGAAGCGCAAAGTGCGTCAGCATCAGGCTCAATCAATTCGAATACTAGCTCTGCAACCGCAAGGGGATGTGTGGCGTAAGGTTCCCCGGATTGACGTAGCTGTCCGCTATGCGCTTTTTGAGCAACCTCCCACGCCGCAGTTAACTGCGAAAGCTCCGCCGCAGAGAGGATCAGCGAAGCACGAGCGAAGAAAGCAGTAGCGGCAGGGACTAGCCCCATAGTCACCTCATAGGCCGATTCGCTTCAAAATGGTCCTATCAATATTGCCGCTAGCAATCTCGCGTAACGCCACAACCACCGGCTTGTCGCGCTTGCTATCTTCCACGAGAGGTTGGTGCCCTGCAACCAACTGCCGAGCGCGAGTGGCCGCAGCTAACGAAAGTTCGAAACGATTGTCAATGTGATTTAAACAGTCTTCAACGGTAATGCGTGCCACAGCGTGCCCCAAAAATATCGCCAAAAAACCTAGCGCAAACTAAGCTGACGAAAATAGATATTAATCGAGCAAGATACCACAATTCAAAGTGCAAACAGATTTGACAATAGAAGTGCATATCTAGAAAGAATAAAGTTGCCAAACCACGAAACTGTAGACGCAGTGTCTATCGAACGAACGCATCATCTAAATGGCCAGTAGGGGCAATGCCACCTTTCTCTGTTGTATGCTCACGACATGGAGTATGTTGACAACGATATTGTTAAATTTTGGAGTGCGCAAAGGGATGAGATTGCTTGCCAATCCTTGAAGACGACAACGATCTTCACTAAAAAGGATTGATTCATGTCGGTCGTCGCCAATCGAGCGTTGCCGCAAGGCTACAAACTTCACAATTACAGAATTGACCGAGCTATAAGTCGCGGCGGCTTTTCCATCGTGTATCGCGCAGTTGATGACAATGGTACTGTCGTTGCGATAAAAGAATATTTGCCGAGCGGACTTGTGTTGCGGTCAGAGGGCTCTCGAGTGCACGCTAGTTCGATTGAAAATCTTGATTCATTTCGTTTCGGGATGAAGTGTTTTTTCGACGAAGGCAAGTCTCTTGCAACGATTAATCACCCCAACGTGGTTCGCGTGCTGAACTTCTTCCGCGCTAACGAAACCGTTTATATGGTAATGAAGTACGAACGCGGACGTACATTGCAGCAATACATTCAGGGCAACCAGGGCATGTTGCCTGAGGGGTTGATCCGCCACGTCTTTTCGCGGCTGCTTACTGGTTTGCGCGAAGTTCACTCTCGCCGCCTGTTACACCTAGACATCAAGCCCGCCAATGTTTACATTCGCACTGATGGTTCACCGGTGCTTCTAGATTTCGGTGCTGCTCGCCAAGTTTTGGCCTCGCGAGGCAGCCGAATGACGCCGATGTATACGCCAGGTTTTGCGGCACCTGAGCAGTATAAGGAGGGCGACTCTGACCGATTGGGGCCGTGGACTGACCTATACGGGGTGGGCGCCTCTTTGTTTGCGTGTTTCGCCGCGTTTGCGCCGCAAGCGGCGGATAGCAGACAAAAAGAAGACCACTATGTAGCTGCAACTAAGCTATGGGCTGGAAAGTATTCTCCGCGACTGCTTTCGCTGGTGGATGAATGCCTAAAACTCGATCCGCTTCAACGGCCGCAATCTGTTTATCAAGTCCAAAAAATGCTCCTTTCAGCGCCAGAACCCCTAAAACAGACTTGGTTGACGCGCGTTTCACTACGTCTCGGCCTATCCGGAGGCGGACGTAACCGTGCCTAAACTTTCCCCAAGAACAACGGCGGCGGGGTTTAGGTTTGCGCCTACTCTCACGAACTAGTAGTGGAATTCTCGATTTTTCAAGAAACCCGTCGAGGCGGACGGAAGGTCAATCAAGATCGCGTTGGCTACATTTATACCCGCGACGCGCTTTTCCTGGTTGTAGCGGACGGCATGGGAGGACATGTCGGCGGTGAAATTGCAGCACACATTACCGTGCGATTATTGTTGGAACGTTTCGAGCAGGAGGCTAAACCCGTCCTCGCTTCCCCGGTGATTTTTCTCCAAAACGCGCTTAAAGCTGCGCACAACGCACTTGCCGATTACGCACAACGGTTCAGGTTAGTCGATACACCCAGAACCACCTGCGTGGCGTGTGTCATTCAGGATGATGCCGCGTACTGGGCTCACGCAGGCGACTCACGCCTGTATCACGTACGCCGCGGATCGCTTCTCGCACGAACGCGCGATCATTCCAAAGTTCAATATCTGCTTGATAATGGGCTGATTAATACGCTCGAAGCGGGCAGACATCCGGATCGCAACAAAGTGTTCAGTTGTCTGGGCGGGGCCTTCGAGCCCACCGTCGATTTTTCGCCGCGAGTCCCCCTCCAACCGAATGACCTGTTGATGCTTTGTACCGACGGGCTGTGGAGCGCCTATAACGATGGTGAACTGGTGTCGCGAATGGGGCAGGCCGAACTAAGTAGGGCGACCCCCGACGTGGTCAACGACGCAGAAAAGCGTGCTGGCGCGGATTGCGACAACTTAAGCATCATTGCGGTACGATGGGCTGGCAGTGCTGGTGCGTGGTCAGACACAATGACTACTACACATACTGAAACTTTGGCGATGGGTGAATTCAGTACTCAAATGGATCGTACGATAACGCTCGTCGAGCCCAGCACGGGCAGGCGTGCGCTATCGGATGCAGAAATTGAGCTCGCAATCAAAGAAATCCAAGACACCCTAAATCGCCATGGAAGTACCTGAGCGACTCGTTTTTTTAGATACCGAGACTACTGGTCTTGACCCTCGACTTGGCCATCGCATCATTGAGGTCGCCGCAGTCGAAGCCATTGGACGTGAATTGACTGGCAATCAGTTGCACAGCTACTTAGACCCTGAGCGCGAGGTAGACCCGGGCGCTATGGCAGTGCACGGCATCTCCTGGGATGACCTTCGCGGAAAGCCTAAGTTCGCGACGATTTCTGACGAGCTCCTCAACTTCATGTCCGGCGCCCGCGTCATCATTCATAACGCCACGTTCGATGTCTCGTTCATTGATCAAGAGCTTGCGCGGTTGCGTCAGCCGCCAATTGCCAAGCGCGGGATGACGATTACGGACTCATTGTTGCTAGCGAGGGAGAAATTTCCAGGTAAACGCAATTCGCTTGACGCATTGTGTGACCGCCTGGGCGTGGACAACGCGCATCGTAATTTGCATGGAGCGTTGCTTGACGCGCGGCTGCTTGCTGAAGTGTATTTCGCGTTAACGCGCGGCCAAGGCACGCTTGAAATCGACGAACAAGAAGCTCCCCGGGTGATCGCGGAAAGTTTTCTGTCGTCTGATCCGGGTGAGCCGCTACTGCCTATCGCTGAAGTCGCCGTTTCCGCTTCTGTGCTCGACACCCATATTCAATATATGTCGCGCCTCGCCAAACAATCAGGTGTTACGCGAGGCTTGCACTAAGAGGTTGTTCCCGTCACCTGCCAGGCCGCTATCCTATGGCAATGCCCCCAGAACTTGTTGCAACCAATGCTTCGCCGCATGCCGTGCAAATGCGCCGTTGCAAACTTCAACGGGCATTTGGTTGAGTTCTGCTTCAAGCTCGACCGCATTCGCGAACGGATGCAACGCGACTTCTAGCATCTGATTGTCATCATTGGTAGCGGCATCCGGACGAACGGTCGCATCGCGTCCCATGTAGGCGCGAACACCGGACAACCAATTTGGGCGCAAGTGGAATCACGACGAGTGGCGGCGGAATTGTGCTCAGTCACTCGACAAATTCTCAGCCGACAACCCACACGGACGCCTATCTCAAGCGCTGGCATTGAGGCCCACGCGTGTTAGCGCTGCCACAGTTGATCATTGCAGATTAACGATCAATCTCGTCGACGGCGTCAATGTGATGGGAGCAGGCTCAATACTATTCAGTTCGAGCACCCAAATGCGGCCTTTCAAAGCGCATCACTTGACGTTTCGGACGCTAGCACTCCACCACGAATGCGGCCCGTTATGGGAGTTTGGCGCGCAACAAACCCTTTAATGCCAATGTGTCGCTCATAGCAATTGCCGGCTCCTTCAAAAACTTACTGAAAGGCCGTTTTCGCTTCAGCTCCCTTCAAGGCCTCTTTGTCTGACATTCGCATTTTGTAGTCGATAGCAACCGGCGGTGCTGCCGACTAGAATCTCAGGCTACACACGCTAACACGCGCTCAATTGATAGGCATTTACGCTATCCGTGCTCGCTAAATAGGAAATCGTTCGCTTGGATTATTTGAGTCGAATACTGAACGCAAAAGTCTACGACGTCGCGATCGAGACATCCCTAGTTCATGCACAGGTTCTTTCTGCGCGCGTAGGCAATAAGGTGCTGATCAAACGGGAGGATGAACAACCCGTGCATTCGTTTAAGCTGCGTGGCGCTTACAACAAAATGGTGCATCTTCCAGCCAAGCAGCTGGCGGCGGGTGTCGTAACTGCCAGCAGTGGAAACCATGCTCAGGGTGTAGCGCTGGCTGCGCAAAAGCTTGGCGTCAAAGCAACAATCGTCATGCCCAAGACAACGCCTGCAATCAAAGTAGATGCAGTTCGCGCACGCGGAGCAAAAGTAGAGCTGCACGGCGAGTCTTATTCAGACTCGTATGAGCACGCGCAAAAACTTGTCAAATCCACTGGCAAAGCATTCATTCACCCCTACGACGACCCCGACGTCATTGCTGGACAGGGTACGATCGGGATGGAAATACTGCGTCAGTATCAAGACGACATTGACGCAATATTTGTCGCTGTGGGCGGTGGTGGCCTAATTTCGGGAATTGCAGCGTACGTCAAGGCCGTGCGGCCCAAGGTCAAGATCATCGCTGTGGAGCCTATCGATCAGGCCGCGATGACGCAGTCTTTAAAGGCCGGGAAGCGGATAACTTTGCCCGCCGTCGGATTGTTTGCTGAGGCGACGGCTGTAAAACAGGTCGGCGTGGAAACGTTTAGACTGTGTCAGCAATACGTTGATGACACGGTTTTAGTATCAAACGACGAGATTTGCGCTGCGATCAAAGACGTCTACACCGATTGCCGCGCGATCCTTGAGCCGGGTGGGGCCGCTGCAATTGCCGGGCTAAAAAAATATCTAGAAAAACATCGCAGTCAGGGCAAAACGTACGTTGCCGTTGCATGCGGATCCAACATGAATTTTGACCGCCTCAGATTCATCGCTGAACGCGCGATGGTTGGTGAGTCGCGCGAGGCTGTGCTCGCTGTAACACTGCCGGAGAAGCCGGGAAGCTTCCGCGTATTTTGTGACGTACTAGGCCCTCGGGCAGTCACGGAATTTAATTATCGTTATTCGGGCGGCACCGTCGCTCACGTTTTTGTTGGTGTCGAAATCTCTCATAAGCGAGACATTGCAAAGTTGACTCGTGAGATCAAGCGGGCTGGCATGGTTGCAGTTGATCTTACTGAAAACGAGATGGCGAAACTGCACCTGAGACATTTAGTCGGCGGTCACGCCCCTGGAGCGGGAGGCGAACGAGTCTTCCGGTTTGATTTCCCAGAGCTCCCCGGTGCGTTGGCGCAATTTTTGTGTGTGATGCATGTGGACTGGAACGTAACTCTGTTTCACTACCGTAATCATGGTGCCGATGTTGGGCGCGTTCTTGCGGGAATACAAGTGCCGGAGCGAGATAGGGCGAAGCTGGATGAGTTTTTGAGCCGTATCGTAGATTTGGGATATGCGTGGGTTGATGAGACGGAAAACGTCGCATACAAGCTTTTTCTGGGCATGAATCAGACCCACGTGTAAATTTTAATGAGTCTCATTGACGCGTCCTGACAATAACTTTTCGTTGTCAATACGTTGCGAAGCGCCGACAGGACACAGAAAACTCGTAGAAAACTGGTTTGACACGATGCAATTCAACCCGACCCATGGCAAACTGAATGACAATGTACTTCTTCCGGTGGCCAAGTCATGCTCATGACAGTCCCTGATACGCAAGCGGCGACAGTAAGTGGCCTCAAGGTAATGGTGATAGACGATAGCAACACTATTCGGCGTAGCGCTGAGATTTTTTTGTTGCAAGCGGGCTGTCAGGTGATTCTTGCCGACGATGGCTTTGATGCGCTCGCTAAAATCGCAGATCATCGTCCCGATGTAATTTTTGTCGACATCATGATGCCGCGTCTCGATGGGTATCTCACGTGTGCGCTCATCAAAAAGAACGCAAAATTTAAGGCGACGCCTGTGGTTATGTTGTCGTCTAAAGACGGCCTCTTTGATCGTGCACGAGGCCGTATGGTAGGCTCCGATCAATACCTGACCAAACCGTTCACAAAAGAAAGCCTGATATCGGCCGTGGCGTCCTTCGCTGGACGAGAGCAAGCAAATACGTGAGGATGTACTATGCCCGTTAAGAGAGTTCTGGTGGTTGATGATTCCCCCACAGAGCGCCACGCTATTTCAGAAATACTTCGTCGTGCGGGGTATGAAGTTAACACGTGCGATAGTGGAGAAGAGGCGGTTTCCCAATCAAAAATCCTGCTTCCAGATCTCATCCTTATGGACGTAGTCATGCCAGGGCTGAATGGCTTCCAGGCGACACGGATGATTGCAAGAGATGAGGCGACGCGTCATATCCCGGTCATTATCTGCACCACCAAGAGCCAGGAAACAGACAAGATATGGGGCTTAAGACAGGGCGCACGCGACTATGTTGTCAAGCCCATCGTCGCTAGCGATCTTCTCGACAAAATGGCCCGGATCGAATAGTCCGATGTCCAGTTCAGCAAGTATCTGCGCAGCTCACAACAATGCACGGGCTCATTTAATAAGTGTTGCTGTCTCGACTTCTGCCTCTCGTTTCGATACGTTGAGGAGCGCTGCCCGTGGCTCGTGACCGCAATCGTCTTCGCGATTTTCAGGAAGGTCTGGCGAAACGCCTGCGCCAAGCTGCGGAGTTGCCGCAGCGGCAGTCGCGTCTGGCTGTCCAAGTTGGTGATCGTGGCTATTTGTTAAACCTTGACGACGTGTCTGAGGTTTCGCCGCTGGGTTTGATTGCTCCGGCCCCTTTGACGCAGCCTTGGTTTCTTGGGGTCACAAACGTGCGTGGGACGCTATATGCCGTCAGCGATTTCGCCTTATGGCTCGGACTTCATGTAACTTCGGATTTGAATGCCAAGCGGCTCATTTTGCTTGGCCAACGGCTTGGCAAGGTGCGGGCTGGTCTCGTGGTTACTCGTGTAGTTGGTTTGCGTCTGCTTGATGAAATGAGAGCGCATCACGCGCCGCTTGGGCGGACTTGGGAAACTGCATCGTGGCAAGACCGGGACGGTGTTGGTTGGGTGGAAGTGGACCTCGAAAAACTTGCCGTTGACGGTGAGTTCTTGCAGGTTGTTCGATGAGAATTAAAAGGGGATGGGGGCTATGAAGCTTACGTTGGGAAAAGTCTTCAAGGGCAAGGGCTCACAAGCGTCGGGAGACATTCCGACCGTAGTTGTGTCGGCACCGCTCGCGAGTGATACAGGGATGGCGGGAGCGTACGATCCGACGCGAGCCGTTTCTGTAGTTGAGCAACTGCGGGCCGCTGCTCGCGGTGGCAAGGCCGTGAAACAACTGCCGTTAATCGGGCACTTGTCTACAGCGAAACAATTTCAGTATTTGGCTGCAGCGCTGGCAACTAGCTTCGCTTTGATGTTGATTTTGTTCGGTTTGTACGCCGTAGAGGCGCGTAAAAATTCCGCCCAAGTAGCTGCAGCAACTGAAATGCAGATGCTCGCGCAAAGACTTGCGCGCGGCGGCGCACAATCAGAAATGGGCGGTGCCAATGGATTTGACGTGCTTCAAACTAGTCGTGATCAATTCAAATCCAACCTTAAAGCCTTGTCGACTGGCGGCGAATATCGTGGGGTTTCGCTTAGCGAGCCGCAAAACGATGCCGTTCGTGCGGCGGCATCGGATCTCGAAAAGCGTTGGATGCCAATCGATGGCAAAGTCGATGAGTTGATTGCCGCACGTGGGATTTTGACCTCATTGTCACAAGCCGTCAGCAATGTGAATCAGGGCAACCAAGGGCTGCTTGAGCTGGCCGAGCAACTCGCGACCCAAATGTCCACGGCAGGCGGACGCGAAATTTCGCTAGCCAACAATTTGGTGATGCTAACGCAGCGTATTGCAAAGAACGCTAACGCTCTGATTGGCGACGAAGTCGACTCCGACGTTGCTTTTCTTCTGGGCAAAGACACCGCGACTTTCCGCGATATCGTAAACGGCTTACTTCAAGGGAGCGAAGCATTACGTGTCAGCGCGATTCGCGATGGCGAAGCTAAGCAAACCCTGACCGAGTTAGGGGCGAAATTTCAAGAGACTGAGCGCCGATTGGTCGAAGTGTTGCGTGCCATGCCAAGGCTCTTGGCTGGCAAGCAAGCCGCCAAAGTCATTACGACTGAGGCGGAGCCATTGATGGCTGGTGCTAAAACGTTATCGACAGCGTATGAAGGAGCGGGCAACACGGCCAACTTCGCGCTTTATCTCGCTGCTGCCTTTGGGTTGCTATCGTTGCTGTTGGGCGTCGCGCTTGGCTACTTGTTCTTGAACGAAGCGCGCATTCGGGCTGCGGAAAACGAGCGTGAGAACCAACGTAACCAAGAAGCCATTTTGCGGTTACTTAACGAAATGGGCACCTTGGCAGACGGCGATTTGACGGTGAAGGCTAGCGTTACCGAAGACGTTACGGGCGCTATTGCAGACTCTATCAACTTCACGGTTGACGAGTTGCGTAAGGTTGTGTCGGACATCAATACGACGACGGGCGAGGTCACTGGCGCTACGCAGGCCGCGCAAGCAATTTCCCAGCGTCTTTATCAGGCGTCACAGCGACAATCCGGTGAGATTCAGCGCTCCAGCGCACTGGTGTTGCAGATGGCACAGTCGATTAACGAAGTGTCGGCTTCGGCAACCGAAGGCTCCCGAGTCGCTCAACAATCGTTGAGCGCATCGGAACAAGGCGCGAAAGCTGTACAAAACCAGATTGCTGGCATGAACGAGATTCGCGCTCAAATTCAGGAAAGCTCGAAGCGCATCAAGCGACTCGGTGAAAGCTCGCAAGAAATTGGCGAGATCGTGGAGCTGATTTCAGACATTACCGAACAGACCAACGTGTTGGCGCTCAACGCCGCTATTCAAGCGGCTTCAGCCGGTGAAGCAGGGCGCGGATTTACGGTGGTTGCGGAAGAGGTGCAGCGGCTTGCCGAGCGCTCTGCGGAAGCTACAAAGCAGATTGAAGCGCTGGTACGTGCCATTCAAGCGGATACTCAGGATGCCGTGAACGCGATGGAAAAAACCACGCAAGGCGTGGTCGAAGGAACGCGATTGTCCGACGCCGCAGGTCAAACACTAGCTGAAATTAGCCGCGTTTCTCGCGACCTTGCAGGTCTCGTGAGCAGCATTTCTGCGCAAACGCAAACGCAGTCGGCGTCTGTGTCTGAAGTGACACGCGGCATGCAAGACATTCTCGCGGTGACCGAAGAAACGTCACGCGGTACGCAACAAACCAACGTCTCGATTGAAGAATTAGGACGATTGGCTCAAACGCTTCGCGGCTCTGTCGCGGGCTTCAAGGTGTAACTGAGCGGGAGTTAGCAAGCTGTGGCGATTGATATTCCGCTCGAACTCGACAGCGGCCCCATCACGTGGGTAAAAGCGGAAATCGAGAGCGCTCTGTTTCGTGCTCTCGACGGCATCGCGCAACTGCGCATTGCGCCTAGCGTCGAACAGCGTAACGCCGTTCGTGCTGAGCTCCATCAGGTTTCAGGCGCATTAGAACTCGTAGGCATAGAAGGCCTTGCGGTACTAGTTCAGGAGTTTGAGCGGCACTTTGGCCCCAACGTTGAAGTTGTATCGCCAGAAGCGCTAGACCTTGTTGACCGTGGCTGCCGCCGATTGTTGTCGCACTTAAAGGAAATGATCAGCGGTTCGCCGCCCGTTCCTCTGAGATTTATTTCTGAATATTTGGCGCTCGGCAAGCTCCACCAAGCGAAGTATGGCCCGGCAGACTTGTTCTTCCCGGATCTGTCGCGGCGTCCAGCAAAGCTTAACAACGGTGATGTGCCCGAGCCATCACGTATGCCGGCCTTCTTGTTGCGCCAGCGACGAGACTTTCAGCATGGCTTGTTACAGTGGTTGCGTGGCAGCGATGCTGGTCTCGATCAAATGCGGCGAGTCATTGCCGACATTGAGGCTGCTTATCCGTTGCCCTCACAGCGTTCATTCTGGTGGGCTACGCACGCCCTGCTAGAGGCAACGCACGGTGGGTTTGTTGAGCCATCGACTGCGCTTAAGCAGCTAATGGCGCGCGTCGATCTACAGGTTCGGCGGTTCGTAGAGGGATCGACGCGAGTCGCGGATCGATTGCGACGCGAGGTGCTCTATCACGTTGCACGCGCCCGCAATGGTCATGCGCTGGTCGATGAAGTCAAAGCGCTGTATGAGCTGGATGTGCTCGTGCCGAAGCGCATTCCGCGTGAGATAGACGTGGTGGCTTTGCAGCCCGCCATTGCGCATCTAACCAGCATCGTTAACCGGTGTAAAGACGCGTGGGCTAGCCACACGGCGGGACGAAGCACCGCGTTACAAAAATTGCGCGATGTCGCCGCCGAGTTGCCTGCGGCGTGTGACGCATTGCAAATGCCAGACTTTTCTAGTCTTGGACGCGGCATTGCGTCGGCGGCAAACTCTGCGGTTGAAGACAAGAATGTCGGCGAAGATTTGTCGATTGAGCTAGCGACCAGCCTCATTTTGATTGAGACAGCGATTGAGCATGTTGCCGCGCTGCCGTCGTCATTCAGGACCCAAGTTGAGCGCGCTGTTCAGCGCCTTTCATACGCGGTGTCAAATGCACCGATCCCGCCAGAATTGCGTGCCGAAACCGAAGCTAATTCGCTCACCCGACTAGCTCAGGAGAAGCAGACGATTGCCCAGGTTGCGCGCGAAATTCGCGCCAACATGCGTCTAGTTGAGCAGGCGCTCGACGCTGTTTTCCGCGATCGAAATGCGCTTGAAGAGTTGAAGCCAGTACCTGCGCTTTTAGGGCAAGTCTCGGGCGCTATGCGCATGTTGGGCTGGAATGATGCCAATGAATTGCTCAGTAAAACTACTGATCGCTTGATTGCGTCGGTGCATCAAGACGCAGCGATGAGCGCGCAGGATATTGATTCGCTTGCTGATGTACTGGCCGGATTGAGCTTCTATGTGGACGTCCGCGAACGACGTGAACGTGACGCTGATGCCGTACTAATTGGCCTTAAACGCCGCTTTTTGGGTGAAGAATCCGGTGAGATTGACAGTTCTGAAGATGACGGAAGCGTAGAAGCTTCGCTCGCTGAGCGCCAGCGCATGTTGCGTCCGCTCGCGAAGGCGCTTAACGACTCTCCAGAGCGACTAGAGCTTCGCGACAGCCTGCGTTCAACATTGCAAGGTGTCCGGCAGGACGCTGAACTTTTGTCTGATCCGGGCTTGTCAAAGGCTTCAAATGAAGCGCTGCGTCTATTGGATGGTGACACGACGGAGTCTGGCGCCTTGACGGCTGCTGTTGCAGCAGTAGTCGGGGCTGCGGCTGAGTTACCGCCAACGTCAGCCAACACATCGCGGCTGGTTGAATCCGCGCCTGACGAAAGAGATACTGGCCTTCTGGAAATTTTCGTCGAAGAGGCCGTCGAAGTCGTCGAGGCTGTTCGTCTTGAGCACCAAGCACTATCGCATCAGCAAGATCGGCGCGATCTAGTCGTCGATATTCGACGTGCCTTCCATACACTCAAAGGCAGCGGGCGAATGGTGGGTCAGAACCGGCTCGCTGAAGTCGCCTGGCGTGTTGAGCAGGTGCTTAACGGCGCACTCGAGGGCGAGCGCAACATTACCGAGCCTGAGCTCCACCTCATTGATGCAGCAGTGGGTCACTTCAAAGAGTGGGTGACCGCTCTTGCCAACCGTCAGGTTGTGAACATTGATGTGTCTTTGCTTGATCCGCTGATTGCGAAATGCTCTCCACTCGCTTCGATTGCTGCTGTTGGCGTTGCGCCTGTTGCGGCTGCGATTGAACCAATTGCACATGCTACTGCCGACGCCTTTCCGGTCATTACTGATGTATCTGCGGCGAGTGACGAGTCAATTGGGGCTACGCGTGCGGCTGATCTTGCGATCCATCCAGAAGATTTGGATACGCAACTAGCGCACGAGGTTAATTCGTTGCGTGAAATAGCAGACAACGAATCTGCTGCGGATTTGCCACAATTGGAAGCGGCGCATGAAATTGACGTTCCTGTCGCGGCTTTCGCGCCAAATCAAGCGCTGGCAGATGATGCTCCGGAGCCTCATTTCGACGATGTTGTCACCATGCTTGGTGCAGACAACGACGAAATTACCGTGCTCGGCGTTAGCGTTTCACGCGCATTGTTCTCTATATTGACCGACGAAACGCGCGTACACCTGCAAACACTTGATTACGAACTCGCGCTAATGCAGTTCGATACCAGCCTGCCACCAAGCGACCCAATGGTGCGCGCTAGCCACACGCTGTGCGGCATCCATCGTACGGCCGGTTTTCTTGAAATTGGCGATTTTGCTGGAATGCTTGAAAGCGCTTTGATGGCAGTGCGACGTTCTGGTCGCCCCCCGTCGGCGATTAGCACGATCGCCAGCGCCGTGCGCTCGCTGCGAACCGCCACGTTGCGTCTGCAAGCTCATTCACCGATTTCGCAAGAAGAGCAGGTAGACCTTCAGCGCTCACGTGTGCAACTGCAAGCGATCATCGCCGAGACGGGCCATAACGACCTTGGTGTTGAGGTTGAGTTGCTTGAGCAGACCCGAGCTGAAGAACACGCGCTTTCTACGCCTGCTCATGCGCCTGTGGTGTCCAAGTTTGCACCGGAGCTACCCAACGTATCGCCGCCGCCTGTGGTTGCAGTCGCTACAACCGAAGTCGTTAGCGCAAGTGGATCGCCTGTCGCCGAAGAGATAGGTGAGCCATCACTGGCGCCGCGCGCGTTAGTAGCAATTGCCAGTGGCGAAACGACCAGCAATTTCATTGATGCGTCGACGGGTGTTGCCGAGCCGCCGAAAGTAGTGGAGACACCGGAAGCCGTCATGCACGCGCCGGTCGCGCCCTCTCTGCCGCTGGCGCCGGAGGTGGATGCCAAAGCATTGGTTGCCGAGCCGGAACCGACGGTGCCTACAGTCGCGCCAATGCTTGAGCCGCCTGCTTCACAATCCTCGTTGCCCGAATTGCAGACAATGAGTCTGGCACCTCCTGAAGCGCCACTGTCGCCGGAAATTTCGGCAACACCAACGACATCTACGGTGCCATTCGGAATCAGCGCACTGGCGGGAGCGTTTGTCGCTGCAACTGCATCAAAGACTTTAGCTGAGCCTTACGCCGTTCCGCTCGCAATGCCGATAACACCTTCATTCTTGGGTGATTCGCCGACGTTGGTGCGTGACGCTGGCGATCCGCTTGCAGAAGTTCGCGACGATATTGACGTGCAGGTGCTGCCGATCTTTCTCGAAGAGGCCCAAGAGCTATTCCCGCGTGCCAGTGGGCACGTTACCTCGTGGCGACACGACGCCAACAATCCCGCGCATTCTGATGACCTCAAGCGAACGCTGCATACGCTAAAGGGAAGCGCGCGGATGGCTGGTGCCATGCGCTTGGGTGAGCTTGCTCACTTGCTGGAAACACGCCTCGTCGATGTCACTGGTGCGCCGACTAGTGCTGTGTTTGACAGTTTTGACGAATATCTCGATGACATCGCGTTCATCCTGGAGCGGTTGACCCGAAACGAAATAGATTCCGTGCTGCCGCGCTTTGCGGCGGCGGCTCCTCGTTCCGATCAAGCGCAGACTACGGACGCGGCCGTACCGTTTGACGACGAAATCGTCGGCGCGGCGGCCCCTGCATTAGTTGACATCGCCACGAATGACGCAAGCATCGCGCCGGTGAGTCCGACACGGTCACTGGCCGACCTTGCACAATCGTTGGCGGTTCGTCCGCAACATGCACTCGGCGCAGCCAGTGCCGCTGGCGCAACAGCAGCCACAGCGGCAAATTTGGAGCCAGCCGCTTCTGCCTTCTTGCGCGTTCGTAGCGACGCCATTGAGCAACTCGCCGACGAATCGGGCGAGATCTCGATTCACCGCGCCCGTATTGAAGCCGAGATGCGTGGACTCAAAGGCGGGTTGCTGGATCTCACGGCATCTGTCGTGCGCCTTCGCGGACAGTTGCGCGAAATTGAAATTCAGGGCGAATCGCAAATTCAGTCGCGCCTTGATCAAGAGTCAGACTTCGATCCGCTCGAATTCGACCGCTACACACGCTTCCAGGAACTCACGCGCGGCTTGGCCGAAAGCGTGAACGACGTGGCGACGGTGCAGCAAAGCCTGCTTAAAAATCTGGCGGACGCAGATACTGCGTTGTCGAGCCAGACGCGCTTGTCGCGTTCAGTGCAGTTGCGCTTGCAGACGCTACGTACGGTGCCGTTCTCCAGTTTGTCTGATCGCCTGTACCGCGTGCTTCGGCAGACCGCCAAAGAACTCAAAAAGCGCGCCAACCTTGATATTCGAGGTGGCAGGATCGAAATTGACCGCAGCGTGCTTGAGCGTTTGACGCCAGTGCTGGAACATTTGGTTCGTAATGCGCTTGCCCACGGCATTGAGACTGACGCTTCGCGCAAAGATCAGGGCAAGCCCGAAATCGGCGAGCTGACACTCAGCGCACGGCAACAGGGTAACGAGGTCGTGATATCACTCACAGACGACGGCGGTGGTATTCCGTTGGATCGTGTTCGTGCACGTGCTGTTGAGCGCGGCATGATCGGCAGCCACGACGAACTGACCGACGCTCGCCTTCTGGAATTTATTTTCCAACCATCGTTCTCCACGGCGGATCAAATCACCGCAGTCGCAGGTCGAGGCATCGGTATGGACGTCGTACGAAACGAGGTTGCCGCACTCGGCGGTCGCGTTGAAGTGCAGACGTCTCGCAACGTCGGCGCAACATTTACTTTATCGGTGCCTTTGACTCTCGCTGTGACGCAGGTGTTGATGGTTGCTGTCGGTAAAGCCGTTTATGGCGTTCCGTCGTCTCTGATCGAACAGGTTCGCCAGTTGGCGACCAAAGATCGTACAACCGCCATTCAGTCGGGCCTACTCGATCATGGCGGTCGAAAAATAGCCTACCGCCGATTTGGAGAACTGATCCGCGGGCCGCATGACACTAGCGCGCCGCACTCGGCGCCAGTCATGATCTTGAAGGCCGGTGAAGCAATGGCTGCGGTCGAAGTGGATCGTATTCTGGGTAACCAGGAGGTTGTTGCCAAGCCGTACGGCCCACAACTCGCTCGCGTGCCCGGCATGGCGGGATTAACCGTGTTGGCAGATGGCCGTATCGCGCTCCTGCTCAACCCGCTCAACCTCATGTTGGCGCTTGATAGTGGTGACACCGAGCGTCGGCAATTGGCAACCGCGTCAGTGGCGCTTGCGCCAGCCCCAATGCCTATGGCCCCTGTGGCCCCTGTAGCGCCGAATCAAATGGCCACAGTGCCACCCGCAGTGGAAGTGGCCCCGGTTGTTTCCGTCGTTCACGCGCCGGTAGTTGAGCCTGTTGAATCGCCGTCTGCGGTCAAAGCGTTCGCTCATCCCGCTCCAGAAACGCCGATACTGGTTGCCGATGCAGCGGCGGCGCTTGTCGTTCCCGAGGTGCATGACGCGCCGAAGGTGCCTCCCGTCACGCTGTTTGACGCATCTTCCGTCGGTCAGCCTGAAGTTGCGCCGCCTCCATTAGAGGGTTCCCTAGTTGCGGAATCGCCCGCTGTGGTTGAGGCTCCGCCTGTCGTCGTTGCACCTGCTGCGTTGGCCCCTATTGTTGCGCTGGTCGCCGCAGCACCTCCCAAAGCGGCGGAAATGGCGCCGAACTTTACGGAGCCAAGACGTCTGCCTCCATTGATGCAGGAGCCCGTGGCGGTGCCTTACACGCCAACGGTGTTGGTAGTTGACGATTCGTTGACAGTGCGCAAAATCACATCACGTCTGCTGGAGCGTGAGGGCTACAAAGCGCTCACGGCAAAAGACGGTTTGGATGCGCTGACGATCCTCGCCGACGCCAATCCCGACGTGATTCTGCTCGACATTGAAATGCCGCGCATGGATGGCTTCGAGTTCACCAAGACGATCAAGGCGGACAGTCGCCAGAGTCACATCCCAATCATCATGATCACGTCGCGTACGGCGGAAAAACACCGTAGTCACGCGATGGAGTTGGGTGTGAACGAGTACGTTGGTAAACCCTATCAGGATGAAAATCTGATGGCGCTGGTGGCGAAATACGCTGGAAAGCCAACGTAATTGCGAGATTCCTGCGGCTCATCTGCCGCAGGGTCAACGTTATAAAGAGAGTGAAGTCGGCCTGTAGGCCGGGTTCTGTTCGCTAGCCGGTTGCCCGGTTTTGCGTGGCGGTCATTCCTCTAGGACGAACGTTACCGTTCGCCTCAAGCTACCTACCCGCATGCTCCAACGAGCCGCCTTGGGTGAGC
>JBBRGY010000010.1:0-18412 GCA_038223495.1 Burkholderiales bacterium
TCGAACGGAGGGCGTCGTGCCTATTACGGGATGGATTGAGGTGAGTCATCTGCCCCAACGCAACGCGCTGCAATTGCGATTCACGGCGGCGCTCGCGCAGGCGACGCAATCGGTGTTGTCGCGCACGAAACAAGTGTTTGATGTGGCGGCCGATCCGCAGGAGATAACGGATGCGCTGGGCGGGCTTGCTGACGGTGCACATGGGTTGCGCCTGCCGGGCGCATTTGATGGATTCGAGTTGGCGTTGCGGGCGATTCTCGGGCAGCAGGTGACGGTAAAGGCGGCGCGCACGTTAGCCACGCGATTTGTTGACGCGTTTGGCGAGGCGATTGTTACGCCGTTTGCTGATTTGACGCGCACGTTTCCGACGCCTGCCCGGGTGGCGCAACTGACCCGTGATGATATTGCTCGGTTGGGCATTGTGGGGCAGCGCGCTGAGGCGATGATTGCCATTGCGCAAGCGGTTGGCTCTGGGAAATTGACACTGAGCGGGACTGCGGAGCCGGCGCAGACGATTGACGCGTTGCGTGAGATCAAAGGCATCGGCCCGTGGACCGCGCACTACATCGCGATGCGAGCGCTGGCCTGGCCCGATGCCTGGCCGCCGCAGGATGTGGCGCTGCTCAATGCAATGAATTTGCCGAACACGGCGAAGGGGCAACGCGAAGCCGATGTGATTGCCGAGACATGGCGACCGTGGCGCAGTTACGCGGTGCTACACACGTGGCGGAAATTGCAAATGCAAAGTGAAAAGGTTTAGTGATGACGACGTACTTCCAATTGCAGGATTCACCCATCGGAGAGTTGCTGCTGATTTCCAATGGTGATGCGCTGACTGAGCTGCATCTGACGGCGGGCAAATACGTGCCGTCTATTCAGCCCGATTGGGTACAAGATAGCAAGCGTTCGGTGTTTGAACAAACGCGCCGAGAGCTTGATGAATATTTCAACTGCAAGCGGCGGGTGTTCACCATGCCTATCGCACCGAACGGCACAGAGTTTCAGAAGCAGGCATGGATTGCGCTGACGAAAATACCGTTTGGTGAAAAGCAAACCTACGGGCAGCAGGCGGCGATGATTGGGCGACCGAAAGCGGTGCGCGCGATCGGAGCGGCCAATGGAAAGAACCCGATTTCCATCATCGTGCCGTGTCACCGCGTGATTGGATCGAATGGCGCGCTCACGGGTTATGCGGGCGGACTGCATAACAAAGAATTTTTATTGAAACTTGAAGGCATCCTTTGACCCGCAGCGATCTCATCGACTTCGTTCTACTGTCAGCGATTTGGGGCGTTTCGTTTCTCTTTATGCGGGTTGCGGCCCCTGAATTTGGGCCGTTTGCACTGATCGGTATTCGCTGCGGATTGGCGGCGATTTGTCTGTTGCCATTGGTGTTGATGCGGGAGGGAAGCGCTCAGATGCTGGCGCATGTTCGTGAGCTGACGGTGCTCGGCTTTGTAAATGCGTTTATTCCATTCACATTGCTGGCTTACGCAGCGCTTTCGCTCACCACGGGTTTTGCGGCATTGATCAACGCGACGACGCCTTTGTGGGCCGGTGTCGTGGGTCTGGTGTGGCTCAACGCGAAATTGACACGTTTGCAATGGGTTGGGCTGGCGCTCGGGGTCGTTGGAATGGCCGTGTTGACGTGGGGCAAGGTTGATTTCAAACCGGGTGGATCAGGGTTGTCCATCGTGGCAGGACTCGTCGCGACGCTCGCGTACGGATTCGCTTCGCATTTCGCCAAACAGAAGTTATCTAAAGTCTCACCGCTAGGCGTTGCGACGGGCTGTCAGCTCGTGGGGGCGATCCTGGTTTTGCCGCTGGCGATCATTTATTGGCCGTCAACGCAACCGTCTGCCAAGGCGTGGGGTGCGGCAATTTTGCTGGCGGTGTTAGCGACTGCTATCGCGTTGATCGTTTATTTTCGGCTAATTACCCGGTTGGGTGGGCAAAAAGCTTCGACGGTAACCTTCCTCATCCCCGTTTTTGCGGCGGCGTGGGGCGCAGCGGTACTGGGTGAAATTCCCACGCTTCCGATGTATTTAGGTGGTGCAATTGTGTTGACCGGCACGGCGTTGACGCTGGGATTTACGGCTCGATTCACGAGAAAGCCCATTTCGGCTGTCTAAAAGCTATAATTCAAGGCTTTTCTGCGAAATCGCGCACTGTGTTCATTGCGCATCTCCCGGAAACCGTAATTGGGACGACCAATCGCAGTCGTCACCCGAATCACCCCAATATCGCGCTAGACAATCATGAAACGTACATTTCAACCCTCCGTTATTCGCCGTAAGCGCACCCATGGCTTTCGCGCTCGCATGGCTACCAAAGGTGGTCGCGGCGTGATCCGCGCCCGCCGCGCCAAGGGCCGTAGCGTCCTGTCGGCGTAACACCCGAGTTTGCGCCATTGTCCGCATTGGCGTTTGTCGCGTGCGCAGCGAGTGACGTGTCCGTCAGTACGGTCGCGTCAACCAGAGCGACTTTTCCGCGAGCAGCTCGACTGCTCCAGCCGGACGATTTCGTTCGCGCGTTGAAAACGCGCGCCCATCGCGGGCGCTTTATCTGGGTTTATCGACGCGCAGAACTGGGTTCAGCCGATGCGTTGCCGCGTCCGCGCCTTGGTCTTATGATCGGTAAAAAAAATGCGCGCACCGCAGTGCTACGTAATGCCGTCAAGCGCCGCATCCGCGAACAGTTTCGCCTGCGTCAGACAGCGCTGCCGGCGTCGCAATATGTCGTCCGCTTGAGTACCGTGATATCGACCAAAGATGTCGCAGCAGTCATTGCTGAATGGACGAGCGCGCTTGAACATGACATTGCGAAACTGGCCGCAACGAAGCCTCCCGCCACCGCTGCGGCTGCGACTTTGGCTTCGCACAGTGTGAGCGCTTGAACGTATGAATGAGCAAACGCTTAAAGACCGCGCGAACTTCGCTGCTAGCACGGTTGCGCTGGGGCTGATCAAGGCATATCAATACGGCATTCGTCCGATGCTGGGTCAGCGCTGCCGTTTCTTTCCGAGTTGCTCCGAATACACAGCCGAGGCCATCGGCGAATACGGCGTCATTCGCGGTTCGGCGATGGGGGCGATCCGACTCGCCAAATGCCATCCGTGGCATGAGGGTGGCTATGACCCGGTGCCCGCCAATACTTCTTCTGCCGCGCGCTCCGTTGCGCAGCCCACCTCCTCCAACCCTTAACTGAAAGCCCACCATGGACTTCCAGCGTCTGATCCTGTTCGTCATTTTTTCTATGTCTGGCGTGTTCCTGTTTCAGGCA
This sequence comes from Burkholderiales bacterium, assembly GCA_038223495.1. GTDB lineage: Bacteria > Pseudomonadota > Gammaproteobacteria > Burkholderiales > Casimicrobiaceae > Casimicrobium. The sequence continues at coordinate 3,283 of JBBRGY010000010.1, forward strand.
TGGCAGAAGGAAAATGCACCGCCCAAGCCGCCCGTGGCTATCACTGCGCCCGCTACGCCCACGGCTGCACCCGATAAGAAAAACGATATCCCACCAGGCGCTGCGGCAGGCAGCGCGACCGCGTCGACCACAGCGGCGACGACCGGGTCTGCACCGACCGCTGCGCCGACCTCTGGCACCGTTGCAAATGGCGAATTGATCACCATCACCACGGATCTGGCTGAGTTCAAGATCAATACGCTCGGTGGCGTCATCGAAGACGTTGCGCTCAAAAAGCATGGCGACGCGCTGGATAAATCTAAACCCTATCTGGTTTTGGAGAAGGACGCCAAGCGCATGCACGTGGCGCAGGTTGGCGTGCTCGGCAACGGCATGCCCAATCATTACGCGCTATATACAAAGCTACCCGGCAACCTCGACATGGGCAGCGCCGACAAGCTGGAAGTGCGCTTGTCGACTCCAATTGCCACTGGCGGTAAGGATGAGCTGGTCTACACGTTCACGCGCAATAGCTACGTGGTCGACGTGACACAAGAAATCACCAACGGCAGCGACGTCACCATTTCACCGACTACATATTTTCAGCTGCAACGCGACAGCGTGAATGCCGGATTGAGTAACCCGATGGGGGCAGGCGCGTACCACGGACCAGTGCTCTACACCGACGCGAAGAAATATCAAAAAGTTTCTTTCTCGGATGTCGAGAAAGGCAAAGCTGGCATTACGGCTGATCGCGTATCTGACGGCTGGATCGGCATGGTGGAGCATTACTTTGTCAATGCATGGCTGCCCAAGGCTGGTACGCCGCGTGACTACTACATGACGAAGGCCACTGGCGACGCCTATCTTGCGGGTTTGAAAATTCCGACCGGTGAGATCGCGCCTGGAGCGACTGCAAAAGTGACCGTGCCGCTCTATATGGGTCCACAGGAACAGGATCGACTGAAGGCGGCCGCACCTGGCCTGGAACACGTCGTTGACTACGGCATGTTTAGCGTGATTGCCGAGCCAATGTTCTGGATGCTCAAGTGGTTCCATAACCTCGTGGGCAATTGGGGCTGGGCCATCATATTGCTGACGATTCTGATCAAGGCTGTGTTCTATCCACTGAATGCGACTGCCGGTCGCAGCATGGGCAAGATGAAGCTGGTCGGGCCGAAGCTCAAAGAACTGCAAACGCGATACGCCGATGACCGCGCAAAGCTCAACGTCGAAATGATGGCGCTCTACAAAAAAGAGAAGATCAATCCTCTGGGCGGATGCTTGCCGATCGTGATTCAGATTCCGGTGTTCATTTCGCTCTACTGGGTGTTGAGCGCTGCCGTTGAACTGCGCCACGCGCCGTGGGCGTTGTGGATTCATGACTTGTCCGCGCCGGATCCATTTTTTGTGTTGCCTGTGATCTATGCGATCACCGCATTCGCCCAGTCAAAACTGCAACCGCCGGCACCGGGCATGGACCCGATGCAGCAAAAAATTCTGCAATACATGCCGGTTGCGTTTGCTGTGATGTTCCTCTTCTTCCCGGCCGGTCTGGTGCTGTACTGGACGGTGTCGAACATTCTGCAGATCGCACAGCAGTGGAATATCAATCGCGTGCTCGAGAAAGAGAAAGAGCTCGCCGTGATCGCTGCGAAGCGCTGATCTGAAACATCAATCGCGGCAAAGCCGCGACTGACAAATCGCCATGCATGACACCATCGTTGCCATCGCCACGCCGCCCGGTCGGGGTGGTGTCGGGATGGTGCGGGTGTCGGGCAAATCGCTCGCGTCGATGGCATCGGCAATCTGCGGAAAGCCGCTCGCGCCGCGCGTGGCACAACACACGCGCTTTCTGGATGTCGCCAATCAAATCATTGACGACGGCCTCGCGATCTTTTTCGCGGCACCCGCCTCGTTTACGGGTGAAGACGTACTTGAACTGCATGCGCACGGCTCGCCGATGGTGCTGCAAGCGCTAGTTCGTCGATGCGTCGAACTGGGCGCTCGCCACGCTGAGCCAGGTGAATTCACCAAGCGCGCCTACCTGAATGGAAAACTCGATCTCGCTCAGGCGGAAGCGGTCGCAGATGTCATCGACGCTGCGACCGAGAGTGCTGCACGCGCCGCAGTGCGCTCGTTGACTGGCGAATTTTCGGCGCGCATCAAAGTGCTGCAAGACACCATCATCCGACTGCGCATGTTTGTTGAAGCGACGCTCGATTTTCCAGAAGAAGACATCGAATTTATCGAAGCCGAACGTGCGCGAGAAAAATTGGCGGAGACGCGCACCGCGCTCGAACACGTCATCGCCGAGGCGGGCCGTGGTCAGTTGTTGCACGACGGCATTCGTATCGTGCTGGCAGGTGAGCCCAACGTCGGCAAATCGAGCTTGCTCAACGCGTTGGCGGGTGACGAAATAGCGATCGTGGCGCCGATTGCGGGTACCACACGCGACACCGTGAAAACGCGGATCAGCATAAAAGGGCTACCAACTGAAGTGATCGATACGGCGGGTCTGCGCGACACGACCGATCCGGTCGAGGCCTTGGGTATCGAGCGCACGCGCGCCGCGATCCGCGATGCTGATCTGGCGCTGGTAATTGTCGAATCGGACGCCCCAGTCTCTGAACAATTGATTAACGAGCTACCTGTGACGCTGCCGCGCATCATCGTGCGCAACAAGATTGATCTGCAAGCGCAGGATGCGCACGCCGATGCGGCCGGTGTGTGGCTGTCGGCCAAGACGGGCGATGGCATTGAACTCTTGACCGAAACGATTGCCGATGCGGTGGGTTTCAACTACCGCGAAGAGGGTGGTTTTATGGCGCGTGAGCGGCATGTCACAGCGTTGCGCGCTGCACTCAGACATATTAATCTTGCAGCAGCGCATCTGGAGCATGTTGCGTTGGAATTGTTCGCCGAAGAGCTTCGACTCGCACATGAGGTACTTGGCGAAATTACGGGTGAGTTTACGGCCGACGATCTGCTGGGTGAAATTTTCAGTCGATTTTGTATTGGTAAATAGTGCGCTCGCGTTCACCAGGTTGGCGAGCACGGGCTTAAACAAGCCATAAAATCGTGGCTTAGTCATTTTCGATACGGTTGATCGCGCTTTGAAAGACATCGTCACGCTCTCGGGCGACATCGGCGGCGGAAAATCTTCTGTCGCACACATCCTCGCGCAGCGGCTGAATTTTCAGCTCATTTCGGCAGGTGCGATCCAGCGCGAAATCGCGACCGGCATGGGATTGACCACACTGCAACTCAATGAGCGATCAGTCAATGATCGTAGCGTCGACGACCGCATTGATTCGCACACGCAGCGGCTGGGCGAGACGGGTAATCAAATCATCGTTGACTCGCGGCTGGCGTGGCACTTCATTCCGAGCGCGTTTAAAGTTTTTCTTTCGGTTGACCCTGAGGTCGGTGCGGGCCGCGTTTTCGATGCTTCGCGCAGCGATGAGCAGCACAGCTCGCTCGCCGACGCGTTAGAAAATAATCGCTCGCGTACGCAGCTTGAAACGGCGCGCTTTCTGGCGTTGTACGACATTGCGCTGCGTGACTATAGCAACTATGACTTGGTTGTCGACACGTCGTTTGTATCGCCCGAGCAAGTCGCGGAAGTCATCGAATCGAGCTTTCGTGCATGGAAAGCGCAGACGCATTTCGCGCAGCTGTGGATGAGCCCGAAGCGTCTGCTGGCATTACAGGATGTGTCTGCCACTCGCACAGCCGATGCGGTCGTTGCACCTGAAGGCTTACAGCTCCGCTCGCACGGTGGCCAGTTTCAGGTGGCGAGCGGCCACGCACTGATCGCCGAGGCATTTCGCGACGGCAAACCACTGATGGCTGCACGACTCGTCGCGATCTAGAAAATTTTCTTCGCGTGCAGTAACTGCACTAAGGCGCGGGTGTGCCGATCAATATCTTTGATGTCGATATGCGACGTGTCCGGCGTGTCGATCACAAGCGCTGGGTAGTCGCGAAAATCGATCATTGTCGCGGGCATGATGGTGACTAGTTTGTCCCAGTATTGGTCGCGCGGAAAATGCGCTTCGTCCACTTCGAGATGCTCCCCTGACAGCGGTTCGCGATAGAAGACGACCTTGCCGCCACGCGCATTGATGCGCTCGACCCAGCCTATGACTTGGCGAATTTCATTGAACCAAGCGCTCGGCAGTGGTGTGTGGGTATTCGCGTAATACTGTTTGATATCGGCTATACGCGCGCTGCGAATCGCTGCGATGTCGCTCTTGCGATAGTCTGTGCCGCCCGCACGATCCCGCTCGAACGTCACATATTCCCGGTACGGCGGGCCTTGATTATCGAGATAACGCTTGACGAGCGTCACCACCGCAAAGTCAGGCCGCGCGGCAAGCACGTGCTCTTGCAGACGGGTCAACAAGCGTCGATGCACTTCGCGCGCCGGACTCCATTCGTGGTGATACTTCTGAATGTATTCGGCCTGCATCTCCCACACGGCGCGGTCCATGCCGCGTGAGTCGATGCCGACGAGCGCAACGCCCACAAACTTTTCGTCCTCCGACAAATCGCGTAGCGCTGCGAGCGGGTAGTGTCCGTTGACCGCGAGCATGATCGGGTCAACGTTCAGCCCAAGTTTGTGTGTCTCATCGCGAAAAACGGGGGGCGAGATTCCGTATTGAATGCGTGATGCGCCAAGTAACGCGAAGCGCAAGGGCGGCGCTGATTTCACCGCCCGCGCGCGATGCTGCGACCAGAGATCGAAACTGTCCATCACCGTGGGCACATAGCCTTGTCCACGCCAGTAATGCTCGAACGCGAACCAACCACCGAGGGTCAAGACGGCAGCGATTACCCAAGTCAGAAGCCAGTGTGGTTTCATCATGGCCTCCTTCTAAAACTGAAAGTAGATGAACGCATTGGTCTTGCCCGGCGACAACACAATCGCCAGCGACATCAATGACAACAGCGCCACGCGCCACGGCCATGCGATGGCTGGCAACCATTCCCAGCCCTTGCGCGACTTGAGCCATGCCTGCACGGCCAGCCCGACCAGGAGTCCCACCACAAAGACCTTCGCGTCACCATTCCATATCAATGTCGCAGCGTCTTTGAGCCCTAGACCGAACATTGCGATAGTGCGCTCCCAAGCCACGCCCAAGGTCGGCGCGCGGAAATACACGACCGCAAGCGAAAACAGCGCAAACGTCAGCAACGCGAGGCACCAGCGTACCGGTTTCATGTCCCAGACTTTCCAGTCGCCGATGCTGTCTTTGAGCAGACGTTCAGCCACCAAAAATACGCCATGCATCGCGCCCCACGCCACAAAATGCCACGCCGCGCCGTGCCAGAAGCCGCACGCAGTAAACGTGATCATGACATTGATATAGCCTCGCAGACGGCCCTTACGATAGTGGCCCAGCGGGTTGAACACGTAGTCGCGTAACCAGTTTGAAAGCGAGATGTGCCAGCGCGTCCACAGCTCGGCGATTCCGACCGACGCGAAGGGCGACTCGAAATTTGGCGGCAGGTGAAAGCCAAACATTTTGGCAATACCGAGCGCCGCCAGCGAGTAGCCCGCAAAGTCGCAATACACCTGCATCGAAAACGAAAACGCCCCCGCCCATGCCGCGACAAATCCCGCTTTGTAGTCCGCCGCAAATACGATGTCTGAAATCGGCGCGAAGATGTGATCGGCGCCGACGATTTTCAGAAATAGTCCGCCGATCAACATGTATGCGCCCAATGCAACACCGTCCGACGTCACCGTGCGCGGCGAAACAGTCTGTGCATTGAAATCAGCAAAACGCATGATCGGGCCCGCCACCAGATGCGGAAAAAACGTCATGAATAAGGCGTAATCACGGAGACTTTTTGTCGGCTCGATGCGCTTTTTATAGACGTCTACGATGTAGGAAATCGATTCAAACGTGTAGAACGAAATGCCGAGTGGCAATACGATGCCGAGATCAATCGGTTTGTAGGTAACGCCGAACGGCGCAAACCATTCGATGACCGTGTTGGCGAAAAACTGCGCATATTTGAAATAGCCCAGCAGCGTCAGACTCGCTGCGACTGATGCCCACACCCACAAACGACGTTTGCGCACGTCTACCGTCGCATATATACGCTGCGCGGCCCACCAGTCGAACACCGTCGTGAACGCCAGCAAGAGCAGGAAAAACGGGTTCCACGACCCGTAAAAAACGCAGCTCGCGACCAGCAGTACGTTCTTGCGGGCGGGCCACGAGCGCAGCAGTGCGTAAACGGGAAAAACAATCGCCAGAAACAGCGCGAAGGTCAGTGAATCGAACGTCATTCTGAGCTACAGCTTTTTCGCAAAACCCGCTTTATACCGGGGCTAGTTTCCGATAAGACCAATAACCGACTTTGCAACAAATCGCCTTCTAGCCCCAATAAAAACGTCATTACACGAATAAGTTGTTACTCAGCGCGGATCCATTTTTGCGACCGTCCGAGCATCGGCAGCCCAATGTAACCACGCACTTCCATCGACTTATTATCGGCCGCTGGGGTCAGGCGAACGCGATATACCTTGCCATTGGCCGCGTCGAGAATGTCGCCGCCTTCCCAATAGCCGTCGGCCTTTTTGACATTACGCAAAATGGTCAATCCCTGCACCGGCTGATCCTTGCGGCTGTCGGTGCATTGATCACATTTTGAGTCCTGCTTGGCGGGATCAAGCAGTTTCTCGATTTTGCCGGTGAACACGCCACCCGCCTCGGTGATGCGCACGATGGCTTTTTCCTTGCCGGTCGCGTCATCAATGGTTTTCCACGCACCCGCTGGCGTTTCGGCATGCAACAGCGCGCTGGCCAGACAGGTAAGCGAGACCACTAAAGTCAGTCGCAGATTCATCGATTCCTCCTTGTGCAAAAAATAGTGGCGAAAATATTAGCGTGTCACAAAGTCCCGCTTGCCAACGGGCACGCCCGCGCCGCGCAGCAAGTCGTAGGCGGTCGTGGCGTGGAAATAGAAATTTGGATAAACCATGCCCATCAGGTACGGCAGCCCAACGAATTCGTGCGGCTCGCCACCAATGGGCACCATGATGATTTTTTTCTCGCTGCCTTCGAATTGCTCGGGCTTAAACGTGGCGAGAAAATCCCGCGTCGTCTGGCAGCGAGCTTTGAGTTCCGCGAAAGTTCTTTCGCTGTCCTCGTATTTCGGGTTGTCTACGCCAGCCAATCGGGCCGCAGCACCTTTGGCGAAATCAGCGCAAATTTGCACCTGACGATACATCGGCAACATATCCGGAAAAATGCGCATGCCGGTCAGTACAGTCTCGTCGATTTTCTTTTCGGCCGCATAAGCACCGGCCTTGTCCAGAATATTCTGCAGATTGCCCAGCGTGCGATCAAGCACGGGCACGGATAAGCTGTACATCGAGATTTGCATGGGTGTCTCCTGAGTTTTTTGCAATGGGTTCGCATTCGATTGTAGGGCTGCTAAACTTTGCACTGTGTCAGGAGAAGCGAGTTGGTGTTTGGCCAGCGCGCTACCGTAGGCGTAATCCCCGGAAGATCGCTCAGGTTCAGGTACTGTCACAGCACACCATCTGGAGAGCGAGGCAGCCGCCGCAAATTAATGCGACGGCAAGAGCCTCCGCCGAAGGGGCAAGGCCCAGCGCGTGATGCGCTGCGCTCAATCTCTCAGGCACAAAGGACAGATCCGGGACGATTGATTCTTTGATTGAAAGAGCGCGTCCTGATGTCTGAAATTCTCTCCAAAACCCCACTGTTTGACCTACATGTGAGCCTCGGCGCTCGCATGGTGCCGTTTGCCGGTTATGAAATGCCGGTGCAATATCCGCTCGGCGTTTTGAAGGAGCACTTGCATACGCGAGCGCATGCCGGACTGTTTGATGTATCGCACATGGGGCAGGTTGAATTGCACGGCCCAGACGCGGCGGCAGCTTTGGAAACGCTGGTTCCGGTTGACGTCATCGGCATTGTGCCGGGCAAACAGCGTTACGCACTCTTCACCAACGACGCGGGCGGCATCCTTGATGATCTGATGATTTTCAATGTCGGCGGCTACCTGCATCTGGTGGTGAACGCCGCGTGCAAGGCACAGGACATCGCTCATCTCAAGTCAAAAATCGGCGGGCGCTGCGAAGTTCGCGTTCGTGATGATTTGGCGTTGCTTGCGTTGCAAGGCCCCGGCGCCGAAGCGGCCCTCAAAGGCGTTGCCAACGGTGAGATTCCTCAAGTTTTTATGGCGGGCGCACGGGTGAAACTCGCAGGCATTGATTGCCTCGTCACGCGTACTGGCTACACCGGCGAAGACGGCTTTGAAATCAGCGTCCCCAATGACGGTTGTGAAACGCTAGCCAAAGCCTTGCTTGCACAACCGAATGTGCAACCGATTGGCTTGGGCGCGCGAGATTCGCTGCGTTTAGAAGCAGGACTGTGTTTATACGGCCATGATCTTGACCAGACCACTACTCCCGTCGAAGCATCGCTCAACTGGGCCATGCAAAAGGTGCGTCGAACGGGCGGTGAGCGCGCGGGCGGCTTCCCCGGCGCATCGGTCATCCTCGGCCAGCTCGACAATGCTGCAAACGTCAAACGCAAACGCGTCGGCCTCAAGCCCGAAGGCCGCGCGCCGATTCGTGAAGGCGTGGAGCTTCAAGACTCCGCTGGCAACAAAATTGGCGTCGTCACCAGCGGCGGCTTCGGCCCCACCGTGAACGGCCCGGTCATCATGGGCTACGTGGACACGGCACACGCTGCGCCTGGCACTCGAATAAACGCGATGCTTCGCGGCACATCGACGCCGGTAACGGTCGTTGCCATGCCGTTTGCGCCGCATGGCTATAAAAGAACCTAAGTCCGTAGGGTGGGCAGAAGCCGCTCACTCTACAAATCTAACTTCGAAGGAATCATCATGACCACTCGCTACACCGAAGACCACGAATACATCAAGATGGACGGCGACATCGGCACCGTCGGTATCACCGTGTTTGCGCAAGACAAACTGGGCGATCTCGTCTACGTTGAACAGCCAAAAGTGGGCCGCAAGCTCGCCGCCAAAGAAGACGCCGCGATCATCGAATCAGTCAAAGCCGCTGCCGAAGTTAAAGCACCGGTCGACGGTGAAGTGGTGGAAGTGAACGAAGCGATCGTGGCTGATCCCTCGCTGGTTAACTCCGATCCTGAAGGTGCCGGCTGGTTCTTCAAAATCAAAGTGGCGAACGCTGACTCTGTTGCCGCGCTACAGGACGAGGCGACGTACAAAGCGATGATTGCCTAACGTCGTGGTGCTCATCCGTCCACTCGAAGCCAGCGATCGGGAAGCGTGGAACACATTGTGGACGGGCTATCTCACGTTCTACAAAACTACGCTGCCGCCAGAGCAGTTTGGTCTCACCTGGGCGCGTCTGCACGACCCCGCAGAACCGATGTACGTCCTCGGTGCGTTTGAGGGCGAAGAGATGCTTGGCATCGTGCATTACATCTTTCACCGTACGTGCTGGTCGGCTGGGCCGACGTGCTATTTGCAGGACTTGTTCACCGTTCAAGCCGCGCGTGGCAAGGGCGTTGGGCGAGCGCTGATCGAGGCGGTATACGCCGCGGCGAAGATCGAAGGCGCGAGCCGCGTGTACTGGCAAACGCACGAGACCAACGCGACGGCGATGGTTCTGTATAACAAGGTCGCAGAGCGCAGCGGCTTTCTGGTTTATCGAATGTCGATGTAACGGCGTAGTCGTAGGGTGGGCACCCCGTGCCCACGCGTTATCGGCACGCTACTCATGGTGGGCACAGGATGCCCACCTTACCTTTAATTTTTGGCAACTCTCATGTCTGATTTTCTCTACCGTCACATCGGCCCCAATCGCGAAGAGCAGATGGACATGCTCGCGCACGTCGGCGCGAACTCCCTTGAAGATTTGCTTATAAAAGTGGTGCCACCGAGCATCGTCGGCAGTAAACCGCTTGCTCTGCCAGAAGGCCTTTCTGAGGTCGAAGCGCTCGCTGAATTGCGCGACATTGCAAACAAGAATCAGGTGTTCAAGAACTTCATCGGGCAAGGCTACGTCGGCACCGTGACGCCCGGCGTGATTCTGCGCAACGTGCTTGAGAATCCAGCGTGGTACACCGCGTACACGCCGTATCAACCAGACATTTCGCCGGGTCGTCTTGAGGCGTTGCTGAATTATCAGACGATGGTCTGCGAGCTGACAGGCATGGACATGTCCAATGCATCGCTGCTCGACGAAGGCACGGCTGCGGCCGAAGCGATGACGCTGGCGAAGCGCCAGGCGAAATCAACGAGCAACACGTTCATCGTCGCTGCCGATTGTCATCCACAAACGATTGATTGCATCAAGACACGCGCCGAACCGCTAGGGATCGACGTGAAAGTTGGGATCGCTTCAAAGCTCATGGAAGAGGGGGATTACTTCGCGGTGCTCGCGCAGTATCCGTCGACGACAGGCCAGATTCATGACCTCGGTGCTTCGGCTGCGGCTGCACATGCAAAGGGCGCATTGTTCATTTGCGCGGCCGATCCGCTTGCGCTCGTATTGCTCAAGGCACCCGGTGAATTTGGCGCTGACATCGTGATTGGCACCACGCAGCGCTTTGGCGTGCCGATGGGCTACGGCGGCCCCCATGCGGCCTACATGGCCACCCGGGACGCGTACAAACGCAACATGCCCGGTCGCCTCGCTGGTGTGAGCATGGATGCGCAGGGCAAGCCCGCCTATCGCCTGACGCTACAAACGCGCGAACAACACATTCGTCGCGAAAAAGCCACGAGCAATATCTGCACAGCGCAGGTGCTGCTCGCCGTCATGGCCGGTATGTATGCCGTCTACCATGGACCGCAGGGGTTGCAGCGCATTGCGCTACGCGTGCACGGTCTCGCGACGCGCTTCGCGGCGGGGCTCAAGGCGATGTACATCAACGTCGCCGCGGCTGAATTTTTTGACACCGTCACTTTTAAGCACGACGCCCACAGCGAAATCGCCGCAACTGCGCGCCACGCTGGCATGAATTTGCGCCACTACGAAGCGTCGTCTTCAGTGGGTGTGACGTTCGACGAAACGCACACCGAGGCTGACGTCGACGCCGTGTTGTTTGCAATTGCTGCAACGGTTGAATGCCCGCCGCCCAATCCAGTGCCGATGGGAACAAGTGCTATCCCGGCTCCGCTTCGTCGCACCGCGCCAATCCTCACGCACCCCGTCTTCAATACGCATCATTCTGAAACCGAAATGCTGCGCTATTTGCGCATGCTGGCCGACAAAGACCTCGCGCTTGACCGCACCATGATTCCGCTGGGATCGTGCACGATGAAACTCAACGCGACCACCGAGATGATTCCGGTGACCTGGCCGGAGTTCGGCAACATGCATCCGTTCGCCCCCGCTGAGCAGGCTAAGGGTTACACCGAACTCGTAGCCAATCTCGAAAACATGCTTTGCAAAGTCACTGGCTTCGATGCCGTGACTTTGCAACCGAACAGCGGCGCGCAGGGCGAATACGCGGGCTTGCTCGCCATTCGTGGCTATCACGCGAGCCGCAATGAAGCACATCGCAACATCTGTCTGATTCCGTCAAGCGCGCACGGCACCAATCCGGCCAGCGCACATATGTGCGGTATGGAAGTGGTGGTGACGCAATGCGACGAACACGGTAACGTTGACGTCGCCGACTTAAGGGCAGCGGCAGAAAAGTATTCGAACAATCTTGCGGCGTTGATGATTACGTATCCCTCCACGCACGGTGTGTTTGAAGAGGCCGTGAAAGAAATTTGCGCCATCGTGCATCAGCATGGTGGGCAGGTTTACATGGATGGCGCAAATCTGAACGCGCAAGTTGGCGTGACCTTTCCGGCCGAAATCGGCGCGGATGTGAGCCACATGAATCTGCACAAAACGTTCTGTATCCCGCACGGCGGCGGCGGGCCGGGCGTTGGCCCAATTGGCGTGAAATCACAGCTCGCGCCTTTCCTGCCCGGTCGCGGCAAGGTCGGCCCGGTGAGCGCAGCGCCGCAGGGTTCGGCCAGCATCCTGCCGATTCCGTATGCCTACATCCGCATGATGGGCGGGGAGGGTCTGCGCGAAGCGACTGCGGTCGCGATCCTCAACGCTAACTACATCGCGAAGAAACTCGCGCCGCATTTTCCGGTGCTCTATACCGGTCACGGCGGCTTCGTCGCGCATGAGTGCATCATCGACGTGCGCCCAATCAAAGAGCTCTGCGGCATCAGCAATATGGACGTCGCCAAGCGGTTGATGGATTACGGTTTCCACGCGCCGACCGTCAGTTTTCCGGTTGCCGGAACGCTCATGATCGAACCGACTGAGTCAGAGAGCAAACATGAGCTGGATCGCTTCATCGACGCGATGATCGCGATTCGCGAAGAGATTCGCGCGGTGGAGATGGGCGTCTATCCGAAGGACGACAACCCGCTGGTCAACGCGCCGCACACGACCGAGGTGCTACTGGTCGAGGCGTGGAACCGCGCGTACACGCGCGAGCAGGCGGCCTATCCGCTGCCGAGCTTGCGTCACAACAAATACTGGCCGCCTGTGGGTCGTGTGGATGACGTTTACGGCGATCGCAACATCATGTGTACGTGCCCGCCAATGGAGAGTTACGCGTAGTCGCGAAACTTCGCTCCGTCCGGACTAGTGGCTTAGATATCCTTTCCTGTCGCCAACCTAACCATATCGTGCTGGATATCGGAGTCCGTGGTCGATCCAGGAATGGCAAGTGACGAGAAAGCGATGTGCGGGGCGCACTGAAAAACTTTCAGTTCGCTGCTTTTTTTCATGACAAACCAATCGATGCCGTTCTGGATACCATCGCGCTCCGCCATCGCCAGCAACTGGCGTGCTCCGCGCGGTGAAACAAGATAGGCATAGAGGCCACCCAGATAGTTTCCCCATTCCATCGGACGCAGCCGTGTCGATAGGTCGCTGCGCGCAGCCCTATCGGTGCTAGGTTCGTCCCAGAACTGATAACCAAGCAACACCAGGTCGAAGTCGCTATCGGTCTCGGCAAGCTCGCCGCAAAGCTCAATTAGTTGGCCACAAAAATCTGGGCCTGGTTTAACGTCGTCCTCGAATACCAGGCACGCGTCACTCGACTGTGCCGCCACTTCGCGCCATATCCCGATGTGACTAAGCGCACAGCCGACAATGCCGCGGCGATAGTTAAAGTCGTTGCCGCGAAATAGATGCATTAATTCGCTGGTGCTGTTGAGCGTTGTCCCATCGACCGCAGCACGGCGTTCACAGCGCGCGAGAAACGCGGGGCCTGTCGCTTCAGTCATGTTCGCGCGAAACGCTTCCCATCGGTCCGCCCGCCGATCCAGATTGATCACTTTTATCGTGAGACTTTCAGCCAGACGGTGACCGTGGATGATTCGCGCCAGCGTTGGGAAAAACTGGTATTCGTCCAATATCCGCCGCTTTTCCTGGCGAATTGCGTCGAGCCGCCGCGCGTGCTCGTTGTCGCGCATCGCGTTTTCCACGATTTGCAGACTCAACTGAAAGTCATCCAGTGGCAATCGGATGAACGCGGCAGGATCGACGTACTCTTCAAGGTTTGGGCAGCCCCAATAGAAGCACAAGCACTCGCTCAAAATTGCGTCGATGAGCTTTTCGGTGAAGTAATTGACCTCCGAGGAGTTTTCGATAGCCACGGTGTATCGGTAAGGCAATATGCCATTGCGCTTGTCGAATTTTGGCAACGCTCCGCGATAGTTCAGGAAGCCATGCAAATTGTCGTATCCAAATATGTCGATTGCGGCTCCTGATCTCTCGATGTACTTGAGGAATTCGATGCGTAATTGCTGGCCAGGGTCGTGAGTTTTACTGGAGACGACGCAGGACAAGTGCAACGATTTTTCAACTGGCTGCGTGATCAGTTCCTCGTAGCGCATGCCAAGATGCCACTCGGAATTGTTCCTATAGCGTTTGTGGGTTCGGACTTGCATGAATTTGCGTGGATCGGGCGCGACCCAGTCTCCCCAGGCCGTAACTCCGTGCGAGGGCTCCATCGGAAAGACGATGGCGCGGTCATCACGGAAACACGCATTCTGATCCGCAGGATGGTTGATGATCGCCCAATAATCGATATCGGAATCTTCATCGGTGATCTGGATATCACTCCATCGTCCCGATCCTTTGGACTGTCGGTCCCACAGGGCGCAGAGCTCCGTAGAAGATGTCCAGTTTGCAAGTAGTTTTACGCGAAATGGTTTCGATGTAGCGGGTGAAGACGGTTGTCCGAACTGGCGCTCGTGATTCAGCTCGTATGCATTAGCGCGCACAGCGCCTTCCCTTTCCCATGTCAGTCTCCCGATGTGTAGCGCGTTGATCGCGTCGAAAAACGCAGCGCGGTGGCCCCGCTCCGCGTAGCGCTCGGCGAACTGAAGTTCGAAGTGTGGGCTCTCGGGATCGTAGCGCCCGGTGTTCCTGATCGCAGACATCCGCAGAAGTGCGGGTCGCAGAGAGTAATGTGGCCACCACACGTTCGAGCGAGCGCCGGACGGCAGACCGCGAAGATATTCGTCGTAGGCGGGTGTGCCGTGCCTGAAGTGTTGATGCAGCCGATAGCGTACGCCGCCGCGTGTGCGCCGAACCATGCCACCCGCGATACCTCGACACGACAAGGTTTCGCCGTAGTTGCGGTTGAACAGCACTTGACCAATAGCTGTGTCATCGTCGAGGATGGCGAGCGCTTTTTCGATGTATCTGTCACGGACGACGAAGTGCCAGTCATCCTCCAGATGCAACCAAAAAGGGCTCGCGATAGTGTCGAGCAGGCGATTCATGCTGCGAGCGTGCCCTTTTTCTTCGCGACGCTTGAAGATGAACTCGAAGAATGGATACCGTTGCTGCATAAGCAAACGGTCCGATTCGCTTGAGCCGTCGTCGATGCAGATCCAGCGATCAACAAGGTGTGTGTCGGCGCAACAGTTGAGGAAGGAGTTAACGGTTTTCTCAAACAGATCGAGTCGTCGGCAACTGGTGATTGCTAGCGTCACTTGACCCTCAGGTCGTGCTCCAAACCCGAACTGTGCCGCGAGCTTAGCGACTAGTTCCTGAGGATAGACAAGGGTTGCCTCCTGAAGATGTGCTATCGCGAAGTCACGGTTGCCCAAGATCCGATCCCGGTCGCCTTCA
>JBBRGY010000011.1:0-17585 GCA_038223495.1 Burkholderiales bacterium
CTCATCATCCGCGTATGTGCTCGCAGGTGGGCGAACGAATCGTCGCGATGGTGATGGAAGACCTGAAGCCCAGCGACATTTGCGTTGAGGCGAGTTTTCACAATGCGATCAAAACCGTGCTTGCTTTGGGAGGCTCAACCAACGCCGTTGTGCACATCCCGGCCATGGCCGGTCGACTCGGCATCAAGGTGCCGCTCGACGTGTGGGAGCGCTACAACCAAGTGATACCGGTTCTTGCGAACATCATGCCGGCAGGCGATGCGCTCATGGAAGACTTCTTCTTCGCCGGTGGATTGCGCGGGCTGCTTAAGCGCATCGAGTCTCATCTGGAGATGACCTGCGGCAATGTGAACGGCAAAACGCTTGGCGAGAACATCGCGACCGCGCAAGTGTTTAACGACGACGTTATTCGTCCGCTCGACAATCCGGTGTCGAAGCAGGCAATCGCCGTCGTCACCGGCAATCTTGCGCCGCGTGGTGCCGTGATGAAGCCGTCCGCCGCTTCAAAACATCTGCTTCAACACACCGGGCCAGCCGTTGTTTTCGAGAACTTCGCAGACATGCAGGCGCGCATTGATGCACCCGATTTGAATGTCACAAAAGATTCAATACTGGTGCTCAAGAACGTCGGCCCGGTGGGCGCGCCCGGCATGCCCGAAGCGGGCAATTTGCCAATACCTAAGAAACTGCTGGCCGAAGGCGTGCGCGACATGGTGCGCATTTCGGATGCGCGCATGAGCGGCACGCATTACGGCACCTGCGTGTTGCATGTATGCCCCGAGGCGGCTGTCGGTGGACCGCTGGCGCTGGTGCGCGAAGGCGACATGATTGAGCTCGACGTGGCTGCACGCAGCATCACGCTGCAAGTTTCCGTTCAAGAGCTGGATCGTCGGCATGATGAATGGCGGAAAGCGCAGGCCACGAAGTCTGCGACGCTGCGCTACGGTCGTAGCTACGCCGCGCTATATCAACAGCACGTCATGCAGGCGGACGAGGGCGCGGATTTCGACTTTCTCCAAGGCAATGAACCGTTGCCAGAGCCGACGATTTTCTAAGCAGATTTACGACTGCAGTGCGGCAATCCGTCAGATATAGCTTCGGGCTGAAAGTTATTTTGTACAAGGGATAGCGGGTATTTTTTGCAATTGTTGATAAGTGCAGTAAATGCGGTTTACCCCAAGTGTGGAAAGACTTTCAGAAAAAAGCTGATAAGCGTGTCGCGTGAATTTGAAGCATGTCGACGCAGCGAGTTTCGGCATTGATTGTTGATTTGGCATCACTGGATCGCGGCCAAACCTGCACCGGTATCAATCTCGTACGTTGTCACATCGAAACGCAGCAAGCTGTGTTGACCAAAACCCATGACAATGGGCACGTCTCCGGCATCGCGTCCACGCGCCATGACGACGCGCCCAATACGTGGCCGATTGTGTCGGGCGTCGCAGGTAATCCACTGATCGCCAAGAAAGACCTCGAACCATGCACTGAAGTCCATGGGCGACGGTGAGTACGGCACGCCGATGTCGCCAAGGTAGCCCGTCACATAGCGCGCTGGAATGTTCATACAGCGGCACAGCGTCACCGCCAAATGCGTGAAGTCCCGGCAGACACCGACTTGTTCGCGGAAACCCTCTAGCGCGGTGCGATTGGCGCGAGCGCATTGATAGTCGAACCGGATGTGTTGATGGACGAAATTGCAAATGGCCTGCACGCGCGGCCACCCGAGCGGCGTGGAGCCGAACTGTGCCCACGCAAAATTCAGCAGTTCGCTATCCACCTCGCAATACCGGCTCGGCAACAGAAATTGCAGCGTGGTCACGGGCAGTTCGCGCGGGTCATGCTGAAAAGTGTTCTGAGGCGCCGCGTCCAGCAACCCGCTGTCGCGAATCTGCGCGCGGCTGCGGAATACGACGGAGCCAACCCCTTCGGGGACATTGATACGACCGCAGGTGTTGCCAAACGAATCGACATACTCCTCCGCTTGAAACGATGGCGAAATTTCAACGACTTCTGGCTGCACCAAATCGTCTCGTCGGGACGGATGTACATGCAACAGATAAATCACCGCCATTGGCGCAGTGATCGCAAGTTCGATGTCGTATCCAATCTGGATCAGCATATTTGTCTTTCTATTTGCGCGTTTTGGCGGCGGCACGGCGGTGCCTCACCCAGAGCGCCATGCGAGACGTCTGGGCATTCCACGCATTGTTTGTGCCATGACGAATCTTCAATATCGGCGGGCAATGTCACACGTTGTAGGACAAAGCGCCGCGAGCGGCCTACTTTTTATATACTTATAGGTTCGGACACCGTGACGCTTTGATTTACCCATTTTGGGCGAGTCGAGGGCACACGGGTTGAAGTCAGCCACAAGCAATGATTTATCAACCCGTGCAGAGCGTGCGCGAGGCCGTGAATACCCAGTTTTGAATTGCCCTCAGGGGCCATGCGTCATCACCCAGCGACGTGCGGCATCAATAAACTCTTGAGGAAGAACATGTCACAGCAGCACACGAATGGAAGTCAACAGCAGTTGACGGGCGCGGAAATACTTATCCGTTGCCTCGCCGAAGAAAAAGTCGAATTCGTTTTCGGCTATCCGGGCGGCGCGGTACTTAATATCTACGACGAGATATTCAAACAAGACAAATTCAAGCATGTGCTGGTCCGGCACGAGCAGGCCGCTGTCCACGCAGCCGACGCGTATTCGCGTTCGTCGCAGAAGATTGGCGTTTGCCTTGTCACCTCCGGCCCCGGCGTCACCAATGCCGTCACCGGCATCGCCACGGCCTACATGGATTCGATTCCGATGGTCGTGATTAGCGGGCAGGTGCCCACGCACGCGATCGGACAGGACGCGTTTCAGGAATGCGATACCGTCGGAATCACACGGCCCTGCGTCAAACACAACTTTCTGGTGAAAGATGTGAAGGACTTGGCAGCAACGATCAAGAAGGCGTTCTACATCGCCTCGACCGGTCGTCCTGGCCCTGTGCTGGTCGATATTCCGAAGGATGTGACCGCCAACAAATGCGCGTTCGAGTATCCCAAAGAGATCACGATGCGCAGCTACAACCCTTCAGGCAAAGGTCACAGCGGGCAGATCAAAAAAGCGGTGCAACTGCTGCTTGAGGCTAAAAAGCCGATGATTTATGCGGGCGGTGGCGTGGTGTTGAACGACGCTTCGCCTCAGTTGACCAAGCTCGTGCGCATGCTCGGCTCTCCTTGTACGAACACGTTGATGGGCCTCGGCGGATTCCCCGCGTCTGATCCGCAGTTCGTGGGCATGCTCGGCATGCACGGCACGTACGAAGCCAATATGGCGATGCAGGATTGCGACGTGTTGCTCGCCGTTGGTGCGCGTTTCGATGATCGCGTGATCGGCAATCCGGGGCATTTTTTCCGCGATGGCCGCAAGATTATTCACATCGACATTGATCCGTCATCGATTTCGAAGCGCGTGAAGGTCGATGTACCAATCGTTGGCTACGTTCGCGATGTGCTCGACGAAATGATCAACCTCGTTCAGGCCAGTGAGAAAAAGCCGGATGCGGCAGCGCTGAAGGCATGGTGGACCACGATCAAGGGCTGGCAGAGCAAGCAGTGTTTGAACTTCAAGCCGGCGAAAGCCGACGGTCGCATCAAACCGCAAGCTGTCGTGCAGGCGCTGTGGAAAGCAACTAATGGCGACGCGATCATCACGAGTGACGTTGGCCAGCATCAGATGTGGGCCGCGCAGTATTACCCGTTCGACAAGCCGCGTCGCTGGATCAATTCCGGCGGCCTCGGCACCATGGGCGTCGGCATTCCGTATGCGATGGGCGCGCAGCTCGCGAACCCGGATGCGACGGTCGCCTGCATCACGGGCGAGGGCAGCGTGCAGATGTGCATTCAGGAGCTCTCAACCTGCAAGCAGTATCACATCCCGATGAAGATCATTAACCTGAACAACCGCTCGCTCGGCATGGTGCGGCAGTGGCAGGAATTCTTCTATGGCAATCGATATGCCGAGAGCTACATGGACGCGCTGCCGGATTTTGTGAAATTGGCCGAAGCGTACGGCCACGTCGGCATGAAGATCGAAAAAGCGGGTGATGTTGAAGGTGCCTTGCGCGAAGCGCTGGCGCTGAAAGATCGCCTCGTGTTCATGGACTTCATCACCGATGAAACCGAGAACGTGTTCCCGATGATTCCGGGCGGTAAAGGGCTGTCCGAGATGATTCTGGCGGAGGAACTGTAACCATGCGTCACATCCTCTCCATCCTCATCGAAAACGAGGCGGGCGCTTTGGCCCGCGTAGTCGGTCTGTTCGCAGCCCGCGCCTACAACATCGATTCGCTTTCGGTCTCCACGACTGAGGACACGACAATGAGTCGCATGACCATCGTCACCCACGGCTCGGATGACATCATCGAGCAGATCACCAAGCAGCTCAACAAATTGATTGAAGTCGTGAAAGTCGTTGACCTCACCGATGGCAATCACATTGAGCGCGAATTAATGCTGGTGAAAGTGCGCGCTGCGGGTAAAGATCGAGACGAAATGAAGCGCATGGTCGACATCTTCCGTGGTCGCATTCTCGACGTCACCGACAAGAGCTACACCATCGAATTGACAGGCGACAGCGATAAGCTCGACGCTTTTATCGCGGCCATTGAGCCCGGTACGATTTTGGAAACAGTACGCACCGGTGCCTCAGGTATTGGGCGTGGCGAACGGATTTTGAAGATTTAACGGACGATATAAAAGGGAGATAGATATGAAGGTTTACTATGACAAAGATTGCGATCTTTCGCTGATCAAAGGCAAAAAAGTCACCATCGTCGGCTACGGCTCGCAGGGTCATGCTCATGCGCAAAACTTGAACGACAGCGGTTGCAAAGTCACCGTGGGCGCGCGCAAAGGTGGCCCGAGCTGGGACAAGGCGAAGAAGGCCGGCCTGAAGGTTGCTGAAGTGGCCGAAGCCGTAAAGACAGCTGACGTGGTCATGATGTTGCTGCCGGACGAGCAGATCGGCGCGGTCTACGCCAACGACATCGAGCCGAACATCAAGAAAGGCGCGTCGCTCGCCTTTGCACACGGTTTTAACGTGCATTACGGCTGCGTGGTTCCGCGTGCTGATCTTGACGTTTGGATGGTTGCGCCAAAGGCCCCAGGCCACACAGTCCGCAACACGTACACACAAGGTGGCGGCGTGCCGCATCTAGTGGCTGTGCATCAGGATTCGTCGAAAAAGGCGCGCGCTCTGGCGCTGTCTTACGCGTCGGCGAACGGCGGTGGCAAAGCGGGCATCATCGAAACCAATTTTCGTGAAGAGACCGAGACCGATCTGTTCGGCGAACAGGCGGTTCTTTGTGGCGGCACGGTCGAGCTGATCAAGGCGGGTTACGAGACGCTGGTTGAAGCGGGCTACGCGCCAGAGATGGCGTATTTCGAATGTCTGCATGAGTTAAAGCTCATCGTCGATCTGATCTACGAAGGCGGCATCGCCAACATGAATTACTCGATCTCGAATAACGCGGAATACGGCGAGTACGTCACCGGTCCGAAGATCGTTACAGAAGACACCAAAAACGCCATGCGTCAGTGCCTGAAAGACATTCAGACGGGCGAATACGCCAAGAGCTTCATCCTCGAAAACAAGGCTGGCGCACCGACTTTGTTGTCGCGTCGTCGTCTGATGGGCGAGCATTCCATTGAAGTCGTGGGTGAAAAGCTCCGCGCGATGATGCCCTGGATTAAGGCGAACAAGCTGGTTGACAAGAGCCGGAACTAACCAATTTGCATTGAATAAAAAAGCAGCTTCGGCTGCTTTTTTATTGCGATTTGCAGAAAGCAGTACGGGCGTGGCCGACGGTGCTGCAATGGCACCGCATACCAATCAAGCCACAATCGAGACGATTAAGAACGTTTAAGCCAAATCTTGTTGTTTTGTACAACTTTGCTCTGAATAATGTGTCCTGTCGGGCGCGCCGCGCTCGCACTATTGAGGGGGTGGTATGTTGATTCAAAAATTGTTGGTAGCGACGATTTTCACGGCTGGAACATTCGGTTTGGTCGGCTGCGCGAGCGTCGCTCCGTCTGCCGATTACGCAACGCTGGACAAGGCCGGGCAAGCGAAGATGACGCCAGACTCCGTGGTGGCGTCGTTGAAAGACGGTAACAAGCGATTCGTCGGCGGCAACATGATCAAGCGCGACCTGATGAAGCAGGTCAAAACCACAGGCTACGCGCAATATCCGATGGCGACGATTGTCAGCTGCATCGACAGCCGTGCTGGCCCCGAGATCGTGTTTGACCAGGGCATTGGCGACGTGTTCAGCGCGCGCGTGGCGGGCAATTTTGTCAACGAGGATATTCTGGGTAGCCTCGAATTTGCCAGCAAGCTTGCAGGCTCTAAGGTCGTCGTCGTCCTCGGGCATTCAAGCTGCGGTGCGATTAAAGGGGCCTGCGACGACGCAGTGCTGGGCAATTTGACTGGCATGCTCGCCAAGATCAAACCAGCGGTGACGGATGTGTCGATGGTGGGCGATCGCACATCGAAAAATGATGCGTTTGTTCAGATGGTGGCGGAGGCCAACGTCAAGCGCACGGTCAACGACATCCTGACCAAAAGCCCGGTGCTGCGTGAGATGCAGCAGAAGGGCGAGATCAAGGTCGTCGGCGCGATGCTCGATGTGAAAACAGGTGTTGTGACCTGGTATTAACTTGAGGCGTGCACTCAAGTAGAAACGGCACCCTCGGGTGCCGTTTTTCGTTCGACCAGAGGCCGATTAGAACTTGTGACGAATACCAACTGCGAACGAATTACCACGATCAAAATTGGTGATCTTGTCGTTCATCAGAACCGTGTAGATATCGGTGCGCTTTGATAGCGTGTAGTCATAGCCAAGCGAGATTGTGGTGCGCTTGCTGTTGTCACGCGTCGTCACCGGCGCCGTCGTCCACTTGGTGCTAGCGTAGGCCAGCATAAATTTGCCCGGACCTGCTGCGACGTCGGCTGACACACTTGACGTTTTGCTCTCGGCGCTGCCAGCGGCACCGGTGTAATTGTCATTCTTCGCGCTCTCATAGTTCGCATAAATGTTAGCGGGGCCGACGCTCGCTTTCGCCGCGAGCATCCAGGCCTTTTGCTGATTGAAGCCGACGTTCACGCTGCCCACGGTGCCCGCGTTCGGATTGTTGGCGCGCACATTGTGGAAGAAGCCGCCCAGGGCAAATGGCCCACCGAAATACAGAAAGTTTGCGCCGTAGTTACGGTTGCTGCTGTTGCCTGCGACTTCGCCGACCTGGTAGTGAACGTTGCCGCTCAAACCGCCGAAATTTGGCGTCGTGTAACGCACCTGATTACTCCAACCCGTATCGCCTGCATTTGCCGCGGCCCAGTTGGTACCGTTAAAAAGTGGCACGTTGGCGTGCAATACCAACGGTGAAAACGCGAACGAATCACCAAAAGCGTTAAAGATTACAGTCGGCAAAAAATTCGGGGCGAGATCGCGACCCACGTGCACTGTGCCGAACGCTCCGGACAGGCCCACCCACGCATCACGACTAAAGAAGTTCTCGTTGCCGTTGAACCGGCCGACTGCGCCGGTGTCTGGGCGGAAGAAGGACGAAATTTTGAACTCAGCCTTCAATCCGCCGCCCAAGTCCTCTGAGCCCGATACGCCCCACCAGGAGGTGGTCATGCCGTTCGGATCAACCTTGGCTGTGCGTTTATCGCCGGAATACTGAATGGAGCCAGCAAAGACGTCGACGAGGCCCGAAAGCGTGACGTTCTGCGCGAAACTCCCGGTGGCGAGTACAGCGCTAACGGCGGCTGCGACGATTCGAATTTTCATTGTTTTACCCTCAGAAATGGATTGGCAGACTGCATTAAAAATTTGCGCGACGTCTATTAATAAAAAAGCGTGTCACGGAGTTGAAAGATTTAAGCACTGCGCAGGTTGAACGTCATGCAATCCTTTGGAATACGGCCTATAAGCCAGGTAAATGTTGCGCTGCGGCAACACGCCTCCACGCACCAAAATGCGGCTGTTTGACGTGATTTTGAGTCGCGCTAAAGTCCGAAGAATTAAAGAACCGAGCTATACAGCTCTTGCATGAAAGCACCATTTTGCGAGGGCTAGGGCGTCAATATATCTAATATCAACTATTCGCTATTTATTCGTCTAGCCCCGGTTCAAACGCCATTTCACGCTAAAGTTGTTACGCAGCAACGCGCAGTACGATCTTCCCGAAATGAGCACCCGATTCCATCATTTGGTGCGCTTTGACGATGTCCAACAGTGCAAACGTCGCATGAATATTGGGACGCAACGCGTCGGCGTTCTCGGCAAATTTTGGCCAAACCTGAGATTCGAGTGATGCGGCAATCGCGGCCTTCGCTGATTTTGGGCGGGCGCGCAACGTCGAGCCCGTCCACGTCAGTCGTTTCATCATCAGCGGCTGCATGTTCACTTCGGCCTTTACGCCGTGCTGAAAGGCGATCTGCGCGATGCGGCCTTCGAGCGCCGCCGCGGCCAGGTTTTTCTGGAAGTACGGCGCACCGACCATGTCAAGAATGACGTCTGCACCACGGCCCTCGGTCGCGGTTTTGGTCGCTTCAACGAAGTCCTCGGTTTTGTAATTGATGCCGACGTCTGCACCGATTCTCAGTGCGTAGTCAATCTTCGCCCGATCGCCACAGGTGACGATGACTTTGCTGGCGCCGAACGCTTTGGCGAGTTGAATCGCAGTGGAACCAATGCCGCTCGACCCGCCATGAATCAGCAGCGTTTCGCCCGCCGTCAAACGAGCGCGATCAAACACGTTCGCCCACACCGTGAAAAACGTCTCGCACAAAGCCGCCGCTTCTAGCATCGAGAGATCGGGAGGAATGGGCAGGCAATGCGCAGCGGGCGTTTTGCAGTATTCGGCGTAACCACCGCCTGGCGTCAACGCGCACACGGCGTCGCCCACTTTCCAGCGCGTCACAGCGCTGCCGACCGCAACGATCACGCCCGCGACCTCAAGGCCCATCACTTGCGACGCATCGGCGGGCGCTGGATACGAGCCTGAGCGCTGCGAAACGTCAGGCCGATTCACGCCGGCTGCTGCGACGCGGATCAGCACCTCGTCGTCACCGACCACGGGCAATGGGCCGCTGTTGATTCGCATACAGTCCGCCGGTCCGCCCGCGCCGTGATCGACGAATTGCATGGTGGTGGGTAGAGCGGTAGTTGCGTTCATAAAAAACTTGATTGCGAAATGACGATGACCGGTATTTTCGCGGAAAAGCGACTGGCGTGTTGTTCGTAGGGTATCTTTGCCAACATGGGAAATTTTCTGCTGAAACGAATCATTGCCACGATACCGGTGATGATCATCGTCGCGATCATCGTGTTTACGCTCATCCGGCTCGTGCCCGGCGACCCCGCCGCCGTCATCGCCGGCAACATGGCGACCAACGAAGATATCGCGCGCATTCGTACGGAACTCGGGCTGGATCGTTCTTTTTTCACGCAGCTTGGCATCTGGGGGAAAGGGCTCCTGATGGGCGATCTCGGGCAATCGTTCTTCTTCAAGCAGGACGTGGTTGGCCTGATCGGAGAACGGCTAGCGCCCACAATGTCGCTGGCGTTCTTGACCATCGTCATTACGGTGCTCATCGCGGTTCCGCTGGGAACGCTCGCGGCATGGCGGCACGGTGGCTGGCTCGACCGCGCGTTGATGGGCTTCTCGGTGCTTGGTTTTTCAATTCCAGTGTTTGTACTCGGCTATTTGCTGGTCTACTTTTTCGCGTTGAAACTCGACTGGTTTCCGGTGCAGGGGTACAAACCGATTGCCAATGGCGTTGGGCCGTGGCTACATCATTTGCTATTGCCCGCGATCACGTTGTCGATTGTGTACGTCGCGCTCATTGCGCGCGTCACGCGGGCGAGCGTTGCAGAGGCGCTGACCGAGGATTACGTGCGCACTGCACGTGCGAAAGGCCTGCCAGAGTCTCGCGTGCTCATCAAACATGCGCTTGCCAACGCGGCGGTGCCCATCGTTACTGTCATCGGTATTGGCATTGCGTTGTTGATTGGCGGAGTGGTTGTGACTGAAAGCGTGTTCTCGATTCCGGGCTTGGGAACGCTGACCGTCGACGCGGTTCTCGCTCGCGACTTCCCGGTGATACAGGGAGTGATTTTGTGCTTCGCTTTTTTGTATGTGATGGTGAATTTGCTGGTGGATGTCTCGTACCTGTTTCTTGATCCCCGGATTCGTTACTGATGAACGCCACCTTTAAGCGTGTCCTCAAAAACGGTGCAGTCCGTTTTGGCCTCATTGTGCTTACGATCTTGGTGATTCTCGCCGTACTCGCCCCCGTGCTCGGAACCGTCGATCCAGCATGGCTCGACGCCATCAACATGAATCAAAAGCCGATGACGACGGCCGAATGGACCGGCCCTGACAACGTGACCGCGCCATACACATTTTTGATGGGCACTGACAGCTTTGGACGCGACGTTTATAGCCGCGTTATTTACGGGATTCGCGTGTCGCTTGTCGTCGGCGTCACGGTCGCCATCGTGTCGCTAATTTTTGGCACGTTCTTGGGTCTAATGGCAGGCTACTTCCGCCGCGTCGACGCGATCCTTATGCGTGTGATGGACGGCATGATGGCGATTCCAGGTATCCTGCTCGCGATTGCGCTGGTCGCCGCATGGGGCGCCAAACTCTCCACCGTCATTATCGCGATTGCGGTGCCCGAGATTCCGCGCGTCACCCGGCTGGTGCGCGCGCTGGTACTCTCGATTCGCGAAGAGCCGTACATCGAAGCGGCGATTTCAGTAGGCACGCCGACATGGAAAATTTTGCTTAAGCATGTGCTGCCAAATTCAATTGCACCGATGGTCGTGCAAGGCACGTATGTTTGCGCATCGGCGATTTTGCTGGAAGCGATTTTGAGCTTTCTCGGTCTCGGTTTGCCCAGCGAAATTCCCACCTGGGGCAACATCATGGCCGAAGCGCGCGTGGTGTTTTCTTCAGCGCCGCACAACATGTGGTTTCCTGGGATTTTTCTGGCGCTCACGGTACTCGCCGTGAACATGCTGGGCGACGGACTACGCGATACGCTCGATCCGAAATTTAACAAACGCGGGGAACAGCGATGAGCGCCGTTCTCTCCGTCCGCAACTTAAGCGTTGCGCTCCCTAGTGGCGCCGACCGTCCCCTCGCTGCCGAAAACATCAGCTTCGACGTGAAAGCAGGTGAAATCCTCTGCCTGCTCGGTGAGTCCGGATCTGGAAAATCGGTTATCTCATTCGCTGTGATGGGTTTGCTGCCCGACAATGTGCGTGTTTCGGCCGGAGAAATTTTGCTGAGCGATGAGAACTTGCTCACGCTATCACCCGCAGCATTGCGCAGTAAACGTGGTGACGATATCGCAATGGTTTTTCAGGAGCCGATGACTGCGCTAAACCCGGTCATGACCTGTGGTGATCAGCTCGGCGAATTGCTCGCCGAACACACGCTGCTCACAGCCAACGAGTGCAAAGAAAAAACACTCGCGATGTTCGACGCGGTGAAATTGCCGGAGCCTGATCGTATTTTCAGCAGCTATCCGCATCAGCTGTCGGGCGGTCAACGTCAACGCATCATGATCGCGATGGCGCTGATTCTTGAGCCGAAGCTTTTGATCGCGGACGAGCCCACTACCGCGCTCGACGTCACGACGCAGGCCGAAGTGCTTGCGCTGATCAAAACGTTGCAACGCGAACGCGGGACAGCAGTGCTGTTCATCACGCACGACATGGGCGTGGTCGCAGAAATTGCAGATCGCGTGGTCGTGCTGCAAAACGGCAAGCAGGTTGAAGCGGGGACAAAAGAGCAGGTCTTGCGTCACCCGCGCGAGGCTTACACGCAAATGCTCATCGCTTCCGTTCCGGGTACCGAACCACCTGCCGAGGGCACCTTGCACAACGAGGCCGCACTGTTGTCGGTCACTGGACTAGGCAAAACCTATTCCAGCGGCAGCTGGTTCCAGAAGAAACGCACAACGGAGGCCGCGAAGAATGTGAGCTTCACGCTGCATCCCGGCGAAACCGTCGGCATTGTTGGCGAATCCGGCTCTGGCAAGAGCACCGTCGCACGCTGCATCACGCGGCTGATCGATCCCACCGTCGGCGACATGCAATTAGGTAATACACGCCTCGACGGCGTGTCGCGCGACAGTCTCAAACTCGCCCGCAAACGCATCCAGATTATTTTTCAGGACCCGTACCGCTCGCTCGATCCAAGGCAGCGTGTTGGTGAAGCCATCATCGAAGGACCGTTGAATTTTGGTGTTTCACGTAACTCTGCGATGGCGCGCGCAAGAGAGTTAATGAACCTCGTGCGGCTCAGCCCCGATGTGCTCTCGCGCTACCCCAACGAGTTCTCCGGCGGACAACGCCAGCGGATCAGCATCGCCCGCGCGCTTGCGCTCGATCCCGAAGTTCTGATTTGTGACGAAGCCGTCTCCGCGCTCGACGTGTCCGTGCAGGCGCAAGTGCTCAAGCTGCTCGAAGAAATTCAGGCCCAACTCAATCTCGCGATTCTGTTCATCACCCATGACCTGCGCGTCGCCGCGCAGATATGTGATCGCGTACTCGTGATGCAGCGTGGTGAAGTGGTGGAACAGGGGACGGCGCGGGAGGTGTTCACAATGCCCAAGCATGCGTACACGCAGAGGCTGCTGGCTAGCGCGCCAGGGCGGGGATTTGAGTTTGCAGCCTAAAAAATGCGGGAGCGAAGACTGGAACTCGAAGCGATTCCGCCTGGCGCTCGAGCAGCGCCGCTGCACTGGGCAAGCTCGATGAAGAAACGCTCGCTATCGCGCGCGCCGCAGCAGACGAAGCAACCGCACGCTGGAAGCAGCCGGGCCGAGTGAAAGTTGAAATCAAACGCGTCGGTGACTGCCCCGCCGGTGCGCAATTGCGCGATAGCCTGATCACGCAGGTTGGCGTGCGTGCGGCACAGGCGTTAGGCGTGAAGGATTTCTTCGTCGGCGCATCGAGTACCGATAGCAACACGCCGATTGCGTTGGGCGTGCCCGCCGTCACATTGGGTGGTGGCGGCATCGGCGGCGCAGCAGATTCGCCACTGGAGTGGTATTCGCCGCTCAACGAATGGCGTGGGCCGCAGAACACGCTGTTGGCGATGCTGGCGTTGGTGGATGTGGATGGTGTGAGCGAGCCGTTGCTTCCGAAGCGCGCCCGCTAATCCGGATTGGGGCGCTCCGAATTGCGCCGATTTTTCTGACGCTTTAACCCCATTAGAGTGTGGCCGTCGTTCATGTAGTCTTACCTCACTTTCAAAGGACTTGGACTATGACTTCCGTTTCCCCCAAATTGCTCGTGCTCGTCGCCGGCATGAGCGTCTTCAGCGCCTCTTATGGTGCCGACAGCACCATCAAGCGCGTGACGCTCTACCCAGGCGTGGCTGCGGTCGAGCGCGTAGCACCGGTAGCTGCTGGGGCTAGCGAAGTGCGGCTGACTTGCCTGCCCGTTTCGTTCGATGTCAATTCCATTCGCGTGGAAGCTGATGCCGGGATTCGTGTCGGGGACGTGAGCGTGAAGACGGTCGCTAAAGCCCTGGCCACGCAGTGCAACGTCGGTTCCAATGACACAAAAATTCGCGATGTTGAAGATCAGCGCGCGGCGCTGCTCGCGGAGGTGGCAGGTAACGACGCCGTGCTGGCCTACATCAAAGCGCTGAATTCGGCAGAAGGCGGCGCTGCCCGCGCCACTGCGGGTACGGTGAGCAATCTGGACGCCGCTGTCGAGAGCGTGCGCCGCGCCGTCAGCACCACGTTGGTCAAGCAGCAAAAGCTCGCCCGACAACGCGAATTGCTTGATCAACAGATTGCTTTGTTGACGGCGCAAAACGAATTTGGCGGCGCCAAAGCGGAGCAGTATCGCGAAGTGACCGTTCGCGTGGCCGCAGGCAAAGCGGGCGAGTTGCGGGTCACTTATCAGGTTAACGGCCCCGGTTGGAGTCCGACCTATCGCGCGGCGCTCGATTCGACTGCGGGCACCGTAAAGATGGAGCGTCTGGCGGTCGTCGCTCAGGCGAGTGGCGAGGATTGGCGTGGGGTGCAATTGCGGCTATCGACAGCGCAGCCAAAGATAGGCGTGACGCCGCCGGTGCCGTACCCGTGGGAAATCAGCTTGCTGCCGCCACAAAGCGCTATTAGCACAATGTCTGCGCCCGCATCACCGCCGATGGCCCCGATGCCCATCATGGCGAGAAGCGCAAAGGAATCTAGCGAACCGAGCTTCGATGCCAGCGTGTTCGAAGGCACCTACAGCACCGAATTTGAAGTACCCGGTGCTGTTGATTTGGCGTCGAACGGCCAGCGCATCACGTTGCCGCTGGGCAGTCAGACGATGACGGCCAAAGTGTTCAGTCGCGTCGTACCGAATGTATCGAATGAGGCATTTGTAATGGCTGACGTTGCGCGTCCCGAAGGCGTGTGGCCGCGTGGTGATTTGCAGCTTTTGCGTGATGGTGCTTTAGTGGGTAAAACGGTTTGGAATGTCGGCGACGAAGGAACTATCAGCCTTGCCTTCGGACGCGATGAATCGCTGCGTGTTCGGGTCGATCCGCAAAAGACGCAGAGCGCAACGGCGGGCTTTATCGGCAACCGTCAGGAGCGCGAATGGCACCGCGCGTACACGGTTGAAAATCTGCGCAAGACGGTGGCGAATATCGAGGTGCTGGAAGCGACCCCCGTTGGCACCGATGCTGACATCAAGGTGGAACAGAAATTCAGTCCACAACCGAGCGAAAAAGAATGGAAAGCCAAACGTGGCGTGGTGGCATGGACAGAAACGCTCGCGCCCGGAAAGAGCGTAAAACTGTCCGCAGATTACAAAGTGACTTATCCGAAAGACGCACTAATTGGCGGGTTGTAACGACGTGGCGTGATCTTGGAAACGTTGGAAAATGGTCAAGATCGATCCACTTGAAACTATTGTAAAAATTGCCGCGACTACGCTTCGTGAGTTGCGGCAACAGAATGCAGACATGCCATGAAAACTATATTGACTCGCATCATTTTTTTCGCGACGTTGCTGTTGGCGGGCGTGTTTGTTTATGTCACGAGTCAGGTACTGCCTGATCGCGTCGCCTCTCATTTTGGCGCATCGGGACTCGCTGATTCGTTCATGACACGCAGCGGCTACACGACGTTTATGCTTTGCTTTGTCGTAGCTTTTCCTTTGGTGGTGGCGATTTCGCTGTCCGGCATTTTTCGACGTGCCGGTACAAGTATGAACATTCCGAACCGCGACTATTGGCTCGCCGACAATCGGCGCGACTCGACGGTCACTTTTCTGGTCGATCATTCGGTGCGCCTCACCATTGGTTTGACGGTGTTTTTGTGCTTTGTGCATAAGCTGGTGGTAGACGCGAACACACGTACGCCGCCTGCGCTCGACAACACAGCGATCATCAGTGCATTGGTGGTGTTTTTAACAGCCGTGACGTTATGGGTCGCCTGGTTGTATGTCGCATTTCGGCTGCCAGCGAAAAAATAGCGATCATCTGACGTTTCGTTGCACGCCGAAACTTCGGCCGCAGCGCCGAGTTAGACTTTCGCCATGTTTGCAAGTCTCATTTCCCTCGCGCTCCTCTACCTCGCGGCACTGATCATTCCCGGCCCGAATCTATTGCTGTTGACGCATACCGCAGCGGCGGCCTCGCGACGTGCTGCGCTAGGCGTTGCGTTTGGGATTGCGGCGGGAACATTCCTGTGGGTCGCCGTTGCAGTATTCGGGGTGCAGAAGATTTTTGATGCGGCGCCGGCGTTGCAGACGGGGCTGCGCGCGGTCGGTGGTTGTTATCTGCTTTATCTGGCTTTTTCGATGTTTCGTTCAATGTGGGTCGATCGCAAAGCAGTGCTCGATACAAGTGAAGTCATCAACGCGCCGGAGGTCGAAGCAGGTCAGCGCACCTACTTCCGTAAAGGTTTGCTGACCAATCTGACCAACCCGAAATCGCTTGCGTTTTGGACGAGCGTTGCAGTGGTCAGTCTTGATCCGCATGCTGCATTCGCGACGCGAATATCTGTGGTTATGATGGTGGGCGTCATGGGATTGGTGTGGCACATTGCGCTCGCATATCTGTTCTCGACGCTATCCGCACAGCGCGCCTACATTCGTGCAAAACCGGTACTGTCGCTTATTACGGGGACGGTGATGGGCGCATTTGGTGGCCGATTGTTACTCGGCCTGCGGACTTGATCATTTTGACTGATTCAACGCACCTCAAAACGCCAATTGCGGCATCGCCGTTTGCGCTGGCGTTTGCGCTTTCCTTAGGTGCTGCCGTGTCGCTCGGCATCACGCGGTTTGCTTACGGCTTGCTGTTACCACCGATGCGTGAAGACTTGGGCTGGTCCTACACGTTCGCGGGTAGTATGAACACGTCCAACGCGCTCGGCTACTTTGTCGGTGCATTGATGACGCCATGGCTCATGCGCCGATTCAGCGCTTCGTCAGTAATGGTGTGGGGAGCGTTGAGCGCCAGTGTGTTCATGGGGTTGTGCGGTTTTTTCACTGACGGCACGATGTTGCTTGTGCAACGCTGGGCGGCGGGAGTGGCGAGCGCGACTGTGTTCATCACAGGTGGGGTTCTCGCTGCGCGGTTAGGGGCGCTAGATGCCAGTCATGGCAATCGTAGTTCGCTTTTGCTGGGAATTTATTACGGCGGTTCGGGCATCGGTATCACGGCGTCGGCTCTGCTGGTGCCTGCGATGCTTGACGCGACCGATAGTCATCATCAGTGGCTCGGTTTTGCCAACTGGGCGTGGGCGTGGTGGGCGTTGGCGTTGCTGTGCGTCGCCGGCAGTCTCGCGTTGATGTGGCCCGCGCGGTTCATGCGCCCGATGGTCCCAGCGGCTTCTACCTCATCAAGCGAAAAATCGCATCTCCGTCTGCGGGATTTCACGTTCTCGCTTGCGGGTTACACGATGTTTGGCGTCGGGTACATCGGCTACATGACATTTGTTATCGCGCTGTTGCGTGAGCAGGGCGCGAGCGCTGGGGAAATCACGACGTTCTATGCCTTACTGGGACTGGCCTGCATGGCCTCATCACGCGTTTGGGCGGGCTTGCTCGCGCGCCACAAGTCGGGCCGAGCGCTAGCCACGCTGAACGCCTTGCTAGGTGTCGCCACCATCCTGCCCGCGCTGACGAGCGCCTGGCCAGTGATTCTGATATCTGGAATGGTGTTTGGTGGCGTTTTTCTATCGATCGTGGCGTCGACCACGGCGCTGGTTCGACATAACCTGCCCGCCAGCGATTGGGTGAAGGGCATCAGCGCGTTCACGACCGTGTTCGCCGTGGGCCAGATCGTGGGGCCAGTCGTGGTTGGTTGGATTGCCGATGCTTCGTCGGGTTCGTCGGCCGCGGTGAACGCATCTGGGTTGTTGGGTTTGCAGCGCGGGCTTGTCTTCTCGGCCATTGCGCTAGGCCTCGGGGCGGTTTTGGCCAGTCAGCAGCGGGAACTGCCAAGGCGGGTGTAACGCTGTAGATTTTCGTCCTTGATAATGATCGTACACGTCTCATTCGACT
>JBBRGY010000012.1:0-17215 GCA_038223495.1 Burkholderiales bacterium
CTGCGCGTGCATCTAGCCTCGCTGGGCCACTCGATCATCGGCGACAGCTTGTACGCTGAAGCGCCACCTGCCGCGGGTGAGCGGCTGATGTTGCATGCGGCACAGTTAGGCTTTCCGCATCCGGTTACAGGTGAGTTGCGAGAGTTTTCTTCGACGGTTCCGTTCTAGTCGCAGAACATTTCACGCTGAATTTCTCCGCTTCGCGCAGACTACCCGCAATTCGTCGCGTGCCTATCGCGGGTTTCAGATGCGTTCTCTACATTACGTTTCATCGCATCCAAGCGATGTCACCAACCAAGGGAAACACATCATGAAAACCACTCAATTCGCCAGCATGCTCTCCAGCACGGAACGCGCTCTGACCGCCGCAATGTCCGTCACTGTGAGCCTTGCAACCACCACAGTGATCGCAGCGTTATTTCAAAGCGCAGCGATCATTGATAGCCCCACGCTTCTCGCGACGCTTGGCAAAGCGTTCGGCTAGATCGTGACGCACGTAACAGCGTTTGCGCTGAACATTAATCTCAAGCAACGGCGAACCGCAATCTCGCCCGCGTCTGACGAAATGGCAACAAAGGCGCGCGACCAGTGCAGGGGGCTCAGTTTCCCCGACTGAGTCACCCGCACTGGCTGTGCACAAAACGATCGCCGCTGATTAGCCTTTGAATTTAATCAGCCAGTTCAACAGCTTCGATGCACGTTGCGCATACGGCGGCTGAAAGAACATCTGAATGGCCGAGAACGGGCCCTGATAGAACACAGGGCGCAGCTTCGAAAAACTATTGAAGCCTTCGCGCGAATGGTAGTGGCCCATACCGCTAGGGCCGACACCACCGAACGGCAGATCATGCTGCGCAACGTGTAGAAGCGCCTCGTTAACCCCAACGCCGCCAGACATCACATTCGAGATGTAGAAGTCTTGCAACTGACGGTCGTGAGTGAATGGATAGAGTGCGAGCGGACGGTCGTGGCTGTTGATGTAGTCGGCCACTTCCTCTTTGTTGCGATAGGTGCGAATCGGCAGGATCGGGCCGAAAATTTCGCGTTGCGATATTTGCATGTCAGGCGTCAGATTCAGCACCAGATGCGGCGGGAATTTGCGTAACGCCGCGTTGGGTGTTTGCCCAGCGGCCAGATTGATGAGTGTCGCGCCTTTTGCGGCGGCGTCATCTAGCGTGCTTTGCAGTCGCTCATACGAACGCACGTCGATGATGGAGGTGTAGTCCGGCCCGTTCATATCCGGGAAGCGTTCTGCGAATAACCGTTTGCAATGCGCAGCGAATTCGTCGGTCTTTCCTTCGGGCAAAAACACGTAGTCAACGTTAGTGCAGATTTGCCCGGCGTTAAACATCTTGACCCACATGATGCGTTCGGCTGCTGTCTTGATTGAGAAATCGGGACCGACTACCGCAGGCGCTTTGCCACCGAGCTCGAGCGTTACCGGCGTCAGGTTGCGCGCCGCGTTAGCCATGACCGCACGGCCCGTGGTGCCCGATCCGGTGAACAGCAAATGATCGAACGGAATTGATGAAAACGCCGGGCCGCGACCGCCGCCGTCTTCAAAAAATTTAAGCTTGTTTTCGGGGAAATATTTGGGACTTATCGCTACGAGCAACTGCGCGAGGTGGCGCGAGTTTTCCGACATTTTGACCATCGCGCGATTGCCCGCAGCGAAGATGGCCGCGAGCGGCGCAAAGGTCAGGTTCAACGGAAAGTTCCACGGCACGATGACGCCGACCACACCGAGTGGTTGCGGAATCACGCGGTTTTTAGCGCCGGGATACATCAAGAAATCGATGTGGCGGCGCTGCGGACGCATCCACTTTTTCAGATGCTTTGATGCATCATTGATGCTTTCAAGCACGACGAAAAACTCAGCAAACAACGTCTCGAATTCGGAGCGATTGCCATAGTCGGCATTGATCGCAGCGACCAGCGCTTCGCGGTTTTCCTTCAAAAGACGAGACATCGATTTCAGGTCGGCCAGACGCTCGGCGTAGCTGGGCTCGGGATGCCTGCGATAGGCCGCACGTTGCGCGTCAAATGCGCGTTGAAATTCCTCGGGGATCGCGGGGCCGAGCACTGCGGTGTCAAGCATCGGCGTGGTCAAAGTATTCACAGAAGTTTCCTCGGGTAGCAAACGGTAAGTGACAGGCGGTAGCGGTTATACGCTTGGCGTGAGCCTGTCTCGCAACAGGTCACATCGTACAGCTTTTCAGCGAAATCGTTTGTATGTTGGGGATGAATTGGAAAATCGCATAAAGTCGACTTTTAGAATAATCAGTCGTTATCCCTTAAGCAGGCTTACTTTAAACAGAAAGCTGCTTGTGTTCTAGCCGTCTCGATGCAATCCAGATCAGCAGCAAAACGGGCACGCCCATCAGCGCTGTGCCGATGAAAAATACGTTGTAGCCGACCGCATCCACCGCAACGCCGGAGAACCCCGCCAGCCACTTCGGCAACAACAGCATCATCGACGACATCAACGCGTACTGGGTCGCGGAATAGTTGACATTGACCAGGCTCGACATGTAGGCGATGAACGCACTCGACGCGATACCGCCGCTTAGATTGTCAATCGAGATCACGGCAGTCAATCCATTCACGTCGTGTCCGCGCAGCGACAGCCATGAGAACAGCAGATTGCTCGCTGCCGACAACACCGCGCCAAGCATCAACGTGCGCATGACGCCGAAGCGCATCGACAGCACGCCGCCCAGCCCCGCGCCAACCAGCGTCATGATCACACCGTAAATTTTGGTGATCGCGGCGACCTCGTCTTTGGTGTAGCCCATATCGACATAAAACGGATTCGCCATGATGCCCATCACAATGTCGCTGACGCGGTACGTCGCGATCAGCGCCAGCACGAGGAGTGCATTCCAGCCGTAGCGCCGAAAAAAGTCAGCAAATGGTTCGACCAGTGCCGTCTGCATCCATTCGCCGATATTTTTCGCGCGTGTGAACGGGCGTGCGATGGGCTCGCGCGTGAACAGCACCGTGATGAAGCCGACGATCATCGACGCAGCCATCACCAAGTACGCAACTTTCCAGCTATTCGGATCGTAGTTCTGCGGATTGGCCACTTCGGCCCTTGCGGCAATCCAGAGCACGCCCGCTCCAGCCCAAATCATCGCCAACCGGTATCCGGTTTGGTACGCCGCCGCGAGCGCAGCCTGACGATCCACATCGGCTGATTCGATGCGAAACGCGTCGAGCACGATGTCCTGCGTCGCCGAGCCGAAGGCCGTCAAAAGCGCAAACCAGATGATCGGCATCAGCGTCACTTTAGGGTCGGAAAAAGCCATTCCGACCAACCCGCAAACGATCATCAACTGCGACACCAGCAACCAGCTGCGTCTGCGCCCCAGCGCCCGGGTCAACAGGGGAATCGGCAGCCGATCCACCAGCGGCGCCCAGCACCACTTGAACCCATACGCGAGTCCGACCCACGACAAATAGCCAATCGTTGAGCGGTTGATCCCAGCTTCGCGCAGCCAGAACGACAGCGTGCCCAGCACGAGTAACAGCGGCAAACCGGCAGCAAAGCCAAGCGAAAGCATGCGCAGCGAAGGCGGCTCCAGATAGACCTTCAGTGATGCGAGCCAGCTCACTTTGGCAGACGCAGCGGCTCGTTCAGGAGAATTCTGGGAAGATGCAACCTCTGGCGAGGCGGGCCGGTCTGATGAGCTCATCCCGGTATTATCGCGTCATGAACAGAACCTATTTTTCGCTCCGCTACATCGTCGCCACCATCGCTGTTTCGGCGTTGTCCACCGCGCATGCGCAAATCACCAAACCTTTCCTGTGGGATCTGACCAAAGACGGCAAAACGATGTCGCTCTTCGGCTCGCTGCATGTGGGCAAGCCAGACTTCTATCCGTTGCCCGCTTCAGTGATCAAACGCTACGAAGAGGCCACCGTTTTGGCGGTGGAAGCAGACGTCACGTTGCCCGAGACGCAGCAGGCGTGCCTAAAGCTCGCGGCGACCGACGAGAAGTTGGAGGACATGCTGTCGGGCGATGATTTCGCGGCGCTAAGCGGCTACGTCAGGGCCTCCGCAATCCCCGATTCGACGATCAACAAGAGGAAGCTCTGGATGGTCAATCTCGCGCTGGTCGGCGCAGAGCTAAATCAGCTCGGCGTGGACTTTGGGCGCGGACTCGACGTGACATTCTTGCGCGAGGCGAAGCTGTCGAAAAAGCTCGTCGTTGAAGTCGAAGGGGGTGCTCAGCAGTGTGGTGCGCTCGCAGGCGCAACGAAGGCTGAAACTACGGCGGCGTTAACGCGGTTTCTGGCTGCGGTCCGGCAGAACCGTATGGAAAAACGGCTTGATCAGATGGTGACCGCGTATCGCGCTGGCGACGGCGAGTCGCTGAACAAAGTTGTCAACGAGGAATTCGGCGACAGCAAAGAAGGCATGATGGCGAAACAGCGCGTTTTCGACAATCGCCATCCATCGATGGCCGAGAAGATCGACAGCTATTTCAAGAGCCCCGAGCGCCACTTTGCCGTGATCGGTGTTGGCCACATGTTTGGCGACAACAACCTGCTGGATGCGCTGAAAAAACGCGGCATCACGATTAAGCGCGTGGAGTAATCCGCTCGCTTCGAGTCCGTATCAGTGGTGCTGATGCGCGTCCGCAGTCTTCATTCCCGATGTACGCGGTGCCTGACGAATAGGACGTGCCTTGAATTCAAACTTAAACGTGGCCTGAACGATGCCGGTGGCGGGCACCGTTAATTTCGTCGTCAACGGCGGCTTGAATTGCCCGAGATCAGGATGCCACGCGGTGATTTCATACTCGCCCGCTGGAACGTTCTCGATGCGCGTTGAGCCCGTGGCATTTGATGTGCCGTACCAGGGCGTATCGGCGACATAAACATAAGCGCGCATCCAGTCGTGCAGGATGCAATAAGCGACAATTGCGCCCTCGCTGTCAAAGCGAATCGGCGGCGGCGTAGCGCCCGGCTTATGCACAGCGATCTCGAATGGGCGGCTGCTGGAGAACGATTTGATGTGATGCTCGACCGTGTCACGATTGGCGAACACGACGCTGGAACCCTTGCGAATGACCGAGATGTAGGGCTTGAATTGCAGGTTCTCCTGCGTCACCGTGATGGTCTCCGGTACAGCGGCAGGCGCGGCGACGCCAATCGGCTTTAGCGCAATCACGACGTTTAGCATGCCCTGTCCGTCTCGATCTCCCACAACCGTAATCACGGTGCCCGCGTGCGCGCTGCCGATCAGACCAGCGAATGCCGCCAACCCAAGCGCGAGCGTGCTGGAACGTTTCAGCAAACGAAGTGTGCTGAATTTTTCTGTATGCATCATCAGATGATCTCGGTTACTTTTCGACGATATCGCGCTGCATCGGAGCCAGCTTGGCGATCAGTTTGTTCTGATCCGCGAACGGCACGTTGGCAGCATTCAGTGCGTTTTGCAACTCTTCGGCCAACGCGTTGAAGTCCGCGTTCGCGACGCCCATCTTGGTGTGAACCTCTTTCATCGACTTGCCCTGATAGTTGCAGCCGCCGCCGAGGACGTCGCAGAACTGATCGGTGAGCATCGCCTGCAATCGCTCGGTGTCGGCTTCCTTAAAAAATCGCCCGATGCGCGGATTTTTCTGTACGCGTTCCACGAAATCCTGCGTCATCTTGCTCAAACCAGTAAACCCGCCAAAGGCTGCGAGCGCGGCGTCGTTCGGTGCTTGAGCGAATGCAGTTGATGTCGCACAGACACATAGCGCGCTGGCTAACAAAGAGCGGATTGAAAGGTGTCGGCTGGCGCGCTGCATGGTGAAATCTCTTCGACAATCTTGAATGCCGGAGTGTACGTAAACCATGGCGTTTTGGTTTTGGCAATGGGGAAGCGACCGTAGCGCCCCCCCACCATTTGGCCAAAACAATGGG
The DNA here is from genome assembly GCA_038223495.1 of Burkholderiales bacterium. Lineage (GTDB taxonomy): Bacteria > Pseudomonadota > Gammaproteobacteria > Burkholderiales > Casimicrobiaceae > Casimicrobium. Next base: position 5,914 of record JBBRGY010000012.1, read on the forward strand.
GGATTTAGTCCGTCAGATAAGCGTTAGTCGAGCGAATGTCATCTTCGCTCAATACGCCGGTCGCGGCTTTCAGGCGCAGTTCGTTCAACAGCGTATTGTACCGGGCGAGCGCTAGATCGCGCTGCACCTGCGTCACCTGCTGCTGTGCGTTCAACACGTCAAGATTGGTACGTACGCCAACCTCAAGACCGAGCTTGGTCGAAGCGAGTGTGGTTTCGGCTGATTTGAGCGCCTGCTGCTGGGCGGCGACGCTTGCCACGCCGCTGGTTAAGCCCAGGTACGACTGACGAACATTAAAGCCTGCCGTGCGTCGAGCAGTTTCGATGTCATTGCGATTTTTGTCGACCAGCGCGAGGGTTTCGCGAATACGCGCATTCACTCCGCCAGAAATATCGAAAGGCCAGTTAAAAGTGATCCCGATCAGGCCACTATTTGCCCACGTCCCGAGCGCCGTGGTGGCACTACCGGTGGCTTGTGAATTGGTGATGTTGGCGGTCGCGTCTAGCGTCCAGTCCTTGCCGGTTTGCGCACGGCGCACGTCGTATTCAGAAACAGCCAGAGTTTGCAGCGCAATGCGCACCGAGAACGCTTCACGCTCCGCACGCGTTACCCAAGCTTCCATGTTGGCGGGATTGGGAGCGGGCATGAGCGCCGCAGTGCGCAGTCGTTTCAAATTGATTTCGTAGCGACCCACAACGTTTCTCAATGCCCAGCGCGTACGATCCAGTTCGTTCTGTGCTGCGATTTCCTGCGCGATCACCTGATCGTAGCGCGACTGCGCTTCGTTGGTATCTACGATCGTCGCGGTGCCGACTTCGAAGTTACGTTTGGCTTGCGCCAGCTGTTCGGCGACAGCGATTTTTTGCGACTGCACCAGCGTGACATTGTCCTGCGCCAGCAAGACGTCAAAGTACGCTTGCGAGAGGCGATTGGCAACGTCCATTTGAGCGGCTTGCAGGCCAATCTCCGAGATCACTGTAGCGGCGTTCGCCTGTTCGATCGCGACGAGATTGGCGGGGCGAATCAGCGGCTTCGTGACATAGGCCTGAACGCTCGCCGCAAGATAAGCGCGATCAGTTTGCGCGTTCGGCAACGTGCGGACGTGCAGATCGAGATAGTTGGCGTTGGCGACCGCGTTGATGCCGGCCGCGAATCCATTCGCGGCTTCTGCCTGCGTGACGCGTTCGCGAGCCGCCTGCAACGACGCCTTGGCCGATGCAACAGCGGGATCCTGATTGGCCGCTTCGCGATAGAGGGACAGCAAATCGGCACCGTGCGCGCTAGACAGCGCGAGCGACAGGGCAGACAAAATTAGGGCACGAGGCAAACGCATTGAAAAAACTCCGGCGGAGGGTCAAATTTCTAGAACTAATAACTGGGAACGGAAGGATCGATCTGGGAGGACCACGCGTCGATGCCACCGGTCAAATTAACCAGACGCTCAACGCCCTGACTCGCGAGATACCGTGCGCACTGCATACTGCGCATACCGTGATGGCAAATGACCACAAGGGGCGTGTCAGCCGAGGGCTGCAAGGCGCGGACTTCTTCAATACGCGCGACCAAAGTGGACATCGGGATGTTCACCGAACGCTCGATGCGAGCGGTCTCAAACTCCCACGGTTCACGAACGTCGAGCAGCACGGCAGTCGCAAGTTCAGCATCCACTTCGTCCGCGTTAGCCAATGCTCGCGCAAGCGTGGTCACGTCAACGCTGTCAACAACACCGGTCATCAGAAAACGAAGCCTGGCGCTTTTGCGGCATTAGTGAGCGGCGTGACAACGGTCTCAAACAAGGTTCGGGCGTGATGACCGCCACTAGCGCTTAGGGTCACGAGTTGCGCGTTCATCACGGGCAACTGACCGACGATTGCAAACACTTTTCCCGTTGTTTTCAGTTGCGCGAAAACTTCGTTCGGCAAAACTTCCATTGAACCGGTGAACACGATCACGTCGTAGGGTGCTTCGCCTTTCCAGCCACGAGCGCCGTCGCCCGTAACAATCGTCGCATTGGTGATGCCCGCGCGAGCAAGGTTATCGGTGGCGAATTTTGCGAGATCGGGATTAATTTCAACGCTTGTGACCCTGGCCGCGCGCGAAGCCAGCAACCCGGTGAGATAACCGCTACCAGTACCAATTTCCAGCACGTGCTCGCGGCCCGTCAGGCCGACATCTTGTGTAACCCGAGCTTCCATTTTTGGTGTCCACATCTTCTCGCCTGAAGCGCCCACAGCGACGGACGATAAGGGAATTTCGATGTCCATCAATGCAAACTCGCGCTGGGCGGGTGGCACAAAATTTTCACGTTTCAGCGTGTGTAGCAAGTCGAGCACATGCGTGTCGAGGACATCCCAAGTACGGATTTGCTGCTCGACCATGTTGAAGCGGACTTGTTCGATGTTCATGTTCTGTTGCCGATAACGCACAAGCGCTACTGCCATTCTTAAAGGAATAAAGCTATTTTACGGGCTAACCAATGCCTACTTTTCGCTTAATGACCGCGAGTCATTAAGCGAAGTTTATCGGAAATTCGGTGACTTGCAAGCCTACAACCCATTACTCAGCGGGGACTTGCGCTGGATCATGCCCGCCGAGCGCGACCGAACGCCTGGCTGCCTTTTTCGCCGCTCGACGCGCCTTGGATTCCTCGATCATGGCGTAGATCACCGGCACTACGACCAGCGTTAAAACCGTCGAGCTCAACACGCCACCGATGATCGAGCGGCCCATCGTGCCGTCCGCGCCTTCCTGCAAGGCGAGCGCCATCGGCAACATGCCAAACACCATCGCCGCCGTCGTCATGAAGATCGGGCGCAGACGAATATGTCCCGCCAGCACCAACGCCTCGGTAATGCTTTTGCCATTGTCGCGCCGCGCCTGATTGGCGAAGTCAACGAGCAAAATCCCGTTTTTCACCACCAGTCCCATGAGCATGATGAAGGCAATCATCGCGAACATATTGAACGTGGTTCGCGTCACCAGCAGCGCCAGCATTACACCAATCAACGACAGTGGGAGTGTCGCCATGATCGCGAGCGGCTGAGCAAAGCTCATGAACTGCGAGCCAAGCACGAAGTAGATGAAGGTCACCGCCAACACCAGCGCCACAACCGCGTAGCCAAACGAATCGCGCATGATCTGGTTGTCACCATCCTGCTGGAAACGGTAACCCGGTGGCAGTGGGAAGGATTCGATCAATTTATTGACATCGTTGCCGACTTCACCCGCCGTGCGTCCCTTGGCGTTCGCGCTAATCGTCACCTGACGCTGCAAAAACGCGCGCTCGATGGTCTTCGGATTGGTGCTCTCAGTGATCGTGGCGACCCGGTCCAGCGACAGCGCATCGCCCTCTGGTGCGCGCGGGTTGCTCAACGGCATTTGCAACAACTGTGCGGGATCGTTACGAACATTCGCGGGCAGGCGAATTGATACGTCCACCGAGTTGCCCGACGGCGGCAACCAGGTCACCACCGCGTCGCCAGCAACCAACGTACGGGCAACACTGCCAAGTGTCGAAGGCGTGATGCCAAATTCCGCCAGTTCTGCGCGCTTCGGAACAATGGTCAGTGCAGGCACGGCGGCCTTTTCGCTGCTGTCAATGTCGGTCACACCGTCGATTTTTTCCAGCCTCGCAACAAACTGCTCAGAGAGCTGCTTGAGCACGGTCGCGTCAGGCCCCACAAACGACACCTGCACCGGCTTGTTCCAGCCGACCGACACAACCATCCCAGCGATCCCTTTGACCGCTTCGCGCGCTGCATCTTCCACTTCTTTTTGTGAGCGCTTGCGCTCATTACGTGGCTTCAGAATCACGTTGATCCAACCGGTGTTTTTGCCGCGCCCGCCGCCCGCCCCGGAATACAGCAGCTTCAGCTCCGGAAGCTTCTTCAATTCGGTTTCCGCCTGCGCTACTTTCACGGCGGTGTATTCAAGGCTCGATCCGACCGGTGTTTCAAGGCGCATGCCAAATTCGCTTTGATCTTCTTTCGGTACAAATTCGCTACCGATGAGCGGAAACAGCGCCATGCTCGCAGCAAACAATCCGAACGCAGCTCCAAGCACGGTTTTGCGATGGCCAAGCGACCAGCGGATCACGCGCTCGTAGCGATGTTGTAGCGCCTCCATCTTGCTATCAAACCAGGCCAGGAACTTGCCGAGCCACGGCAAACGCTTGAAGCGATTGCCCTCAGGATCGACCCACACCGACGACAGCATTGGATCCAGTGTGAAGCTGACAAACAGCGAGATCATCACGGCGACGACCACCGTCAACCCAAACTGGAAGAAGAACAAACCGATGATCCCACCCATGAAGGCAACGGGCGCAAATACGGCCACAATCGCGAGTGTGGTGGAGAGCACGGCGAGGCCGATTTCCTGCGTGGCTTCCAGAGCAGCCTGTTTGTGTGATTTGCCGAGCGCCAAGTGCCGTACGATGTTTTCGCGCACCACAATCGCGTCGTCAATCAACAGACCGATACAGAGAGACAAGGCCATCAGCGTCAAGTTGTTAAGCGTGAAGCCGAATGCGTAAAGCGCGGTGAAGGTCGCGACTACCGAGATCGGCAAGGTGAGTCCCGTGATGATCGTGCTGCGCCAGGATGACAAGAACAGGAACACGATGAAAACCGTGAGCAAACCGCCTTCAATGATGGTGCTCTTGACACCATCAACGCTCGCTTTAACAAACTTTGATTGATCCGACAGAATCGACAATTCGATGTCTTTTGGCAGCTCGGCTTTTAGCCGCTCAATCGACGCTTTCACGCCTTGCCCGACTTCGACCGTGTTGCTGCCACGCACCTTGAGCATGTCGAGACTGATGGCGCGGACACCGTCGATTCGCGCGAAGCTGGTTTGCTCTTTGCTGCCGTCGATGACGGTGGCGATATCGCCCAGACGCACCTGCAGTCCATCGCGACGGGCGACGACAAGATTGGAGAAATCTGCGACTGTTTTGAAGCGCGCATCGACGCGCACCGACTTGTCGTTTTGCCCGATAGTGATGTTGCCGACCGGGGCGTCGATATTGTCAGTGCGCAGTGCGGCCAGCAGCTGATCGACCCCGATGCGGCGTGCGCGCATTTTTGCGGTGTCTGGCTCAATCTGGATTTCGCGCGTCGACGAGCCGTTGATGTTGACAGTGGCCACGCCCGTCACGTTTTCCATGCGGCGGCGGATGACCTCTTCCACCACATAGGAGAGATCAGGCAGGGTTCGGGTCTTTGACGTCACACCAAGCGACACCACGGCGCGATCATCATCACGATTCGCCTGCGAGACGAACGGCTCTTTTGCCTCTTTTGGAAAGCCGGAACGAATCTGCGCGAGTTTGTCGCGCATCTCCTGCATCGCCACTTTAATGTCTGTGCCCATCGCGAACTCGACGATGACCAGGCTCGAATTTTCACGGGAACGCGAGGTGATTTTCTTCACGCCAGAAATCGTATTCAGCGCGTTTTCAATGGGCTTGGTGAGATCGCTCTCAACAGCCTGCGGGCTGGCACCGGGGTACTGCACGACCGTGAATGCAAACGGCAAATTCACCTCCGGCATCGCGTCAATCGGCAGTCGGAAATACGACACCGCGCCCATCACCATAAGCGCAAACATCACCATGGTGCAGAACACCGGATTTTTGATCGCAACGCGAGTCATCCACATGATGCGGCTCCTTCGCTACTTCGACGCAGACTTGACAGCAGTGGCTGTCGCTGCCGCAGGCGGCGTTGGCGCAGCACCCGGCATCAATACCGACTGCCCTTCATTGGGTTCGACACCGCGCAGCGTTAACACCGTTGCGCCCGCCTCGACGCCGTCGGTCACTGGCACCAGGGGATTGGATTCGTCCGTGCCGATAGCTAGTTTCACACGCGATTTTTGCGCCTTGCTATCACGCACGATCCAGACGTAATTACCATTCAAATCCGTCTTGATCGCAACGCGGGGAATCGCGACCGGTGCTGTGCTTTGCGCGAAGGCTAATTGTCCAGACAGGAAAGCGCCGGCGGGCACGCCGCTCGCGGCGGGCAACGAGAAGCGGGTTTCGACAGTGCGCGCTGCGCTGCCCGTCGTGGGAATAATCCGTGACAGTGCGCCCTCGATGGTCGCGCCGCTGCTGTCGAGCTGAAATTTAGCCTTTTGACCCATTTTGAGTTCTGCCACGCGCTCGGCAGCGACGGGAACGACAACTTCCAGCGACGCCGGATCGAGGATCGTGAACACCGACATCTCGGCAGTAATGCGCTCGCCTGGCTCAATACCGCGCTTGGAAATCACGCCGGAGATAGGCGCGGTCAGCACCGTTTCTGCCATGGCAGATTTCGCCATGTCAAGCTGTGATTTGGCGGCTTCAAACATGGAGCGCGCGCTCACAAAGTTGCTCTCGGAGCTGTCCAGCGCCGCTTTGGAAATAAAACCGCGATCTGATAGCGAACGCTGTTGAGCACGCGCTGACTCCGCCACGGTCAACGCCGCCTGTGTTTGCCGCAGCGTCGATTCGCGCTCGCCCAAACGCAGGCGCAGCTCGTCGCTGTCTACGCGCGCCAAGTGTTCGCCCGCGTTCACACGGTCACCCGCGCGCTTGGTCACACCCGTTGCGGTGCCCGCGTGACGCGAGCGAACAACCGCCTGCCGGGCGGCATCGACAGTTCCGGCCACGGCAAACGACTGAACGAGCGTCGCTGGGCCAGCCGTCGCGACGTCTACCGCAGCTAACGCCAGAACGGGGTCGGCCTTCTTACCGTCGTTGCCATTTTTGCCGTCATTACCAGCCGCAGAGCCAGAGTCGGCCTGCTTCGCGGCATAGGCCTTGTAGCCCCATGCGCCACCGCCCAAAACACCGACCACTGCCAGAGCGATCAACGTCGCTCCCATCCATCGTTTGATTCGCATGACTCGTTTGGGCTTGTGGCCCGTCCCCTGTGTTCTTGATGAATGAAGGCTAGGGTATTTGTTCTAGCCGTGCACGGATGGTGCGACAAAGCCCCCATATCCGGGCGCGAGTTGCGGGTAAGGTTTCCTCGTTCGTTTGTGCAACAACTTTTTTCTCAATGCTCAGCCACACGGGGGCTAGTTTCGCATTTAGCCGATAGTCGACTTCATCGAATATTCAGCGTTATCCCCAATATAGAAATCGTTTCGTCAAAAAGTTGTTGCTCAAACAGATGATTTGCCCAACTTAATTGGCAGCGCTTGTAATCGAGTCGCTGGTAAAATCGAGGGTTACCCTCACTTAGCTTACCAGTTAGACGCCTGACGATGGATGAACAATTCGACCATTGGCACGCATCGACTGACGCGAAGTCGCGTTCATTTGCCGCCTCTCTTGCCGGGCTTGTTTGCTCGTTGTGCATTGGAAATTTGAATCATGGTCAAAGCTAAATCTAAACCCGCCGCCAAAGTTGTCAAAGGTGCCGCCAAAAGCGCCGCAAGCAAAACAGCCAAAGGGAAGCCCGCTGCGAAACCCGTCGCCAAGCCGGCGGCAAAGGCGCGAGCGGTCGTCTCGGTGAAGAAGCCATCGAAGCCGCTGGCGAAACAGGTCGTGAAACCAGCGGCGAAGGGCAAAGTAGTCAAGCCCGCATCCAAATCGGCGAAAGCAATCGCAGTGAAGGCCAAACCCGTGCGTAAAGTCAAGCCGGCCGCCAAACCAGTGGCAAAGGTGACCAGGCCCATCAGCAAGAAACCGACGACAACCAAGGCGAGCGCAAAACCGGTGGCCAAGCCCGTCGCAAAAACAGTTGCAAAACCCGTGTCGAAAGCAAAAAACACGAAACCTGTTGCCAAAGCAGCAGTCAAATCCGTAACCAAGCAAACAGTTAAGCCAGCCGCCAAAGTGGTAGCCAAGACCGCGCCTGCCAAAGCGAAAGTCGTCGCCAAAGTTGCAGCGAAAGCCGCACCCAAAGCTACGCCCAAGGCGGTCGTCACAATCGCCAAATCCATTCCGAAGGTGGTCGCAAAAGCGGCCGCCAAGCCTCCAGTAAAAGCAACGACCAAGCCGACCCAACCGAAGGTTAGGGCCTCGGTGATTCCGGCAACACCGGTCGTCAAGACATTAATAAAGAAGATTCCCATCGAGAAGCAAGCAAAACGTGACGCCGTTGTGGCGTCACCCGCCCCCGTAGCTGTCGCTGCAAAAACGTCTACTAAAGCTGTATCCGCGAAATCTGCCGCCGCTGCTGCAACGGCTGCCGCCGCGACACCCGCAGTCGCCGCGCCGCCGCCCATTAAAACTGGCAAGCCCGGTCGTCCTCCGAAAAATGCGGTGGCCGCAGCGCCAGTTGCTGTGGAAGCCGACGCGGCTGGCGCCGATGCAGTGGCCGCCGCACCGGTCGCTATTGCCATCAACCCATTAACCGGCAAGCCAAAAACGCGCAAACAACTGTTGCTTGAGAAGAAGCAGCAAGCCTTGCTCGAAGCGCTCGCGCCGTTCAAAACGGTTGACGCCGAAACCCGCCGTCTGCGCCTGAAAACGCTGATCACGCTCGGTAAAGATCGTGGCTACTTGACCTACTCCGAGATCAACGACCACTTGCCAGATGACCTGGTTGACGCCGAAGCGATTGAATCCATCGTCGCGATGATCAACGACATGGGCATTCAGGTATTCGATGAAGCGCCTGCTGCCGAAGAGTTGATCATCTCGGAAACTGCGTCTGCGGTGGCCGATGATGACGTCGCCGAAGAGGCCGAGCAGGCGATCTCCCAGCTCGACAGTGAATTCGGTCGCACCACCGACCCCGTCCGCATGTACATGCGCGAAATGGGCACGGTCGAGCTTTTGACACGCGAAGGTGAGATCGAAATCGCCAAACGCATCGAGGATGGCCTGAAGCACATGGTCACGGCGATTTCCGCATGCCCGATGACGATTTCCGAAATCCTTCTGCTCGCTGACAAGATCGAAAAGGGCGAAGCGATCGTTGATGACATCGTCGACGGTCTGGCCGGCCTTGAGCCCCCAGCACCAGCGCCTGCGCCGGTCGTTGCTGACGACGCTGAAAGCGACGAGGAAGAGGCCGAAGAGGAAGAGGAAGACGAAGAGGCAACCGCCGCGATCTCCGCCGAACTCCTCGCAAAACTCAAGGCCATGTCGCTTGAGAAATTCGGCATTATTCGCAAGAACCACGCGAAGCTCCTCGTACACATCGAAAAAGGTGAGTACAAGAGCGAGGGCTACGTCAAAGCCCAGAAAAAGATCACCGAAGAGATGACCGATATTCGCTTCGCCGCGAAAATTGTCGAGCAACTGTGTGACTCCGTTCGCTCCGAAGTCGAGCGGATTCGTGGTCATGAGCGCAAGTTGCAGGAAATGCTGGTTTTCAAATGCCACATGCCGCGCGACCATTTCCTGAAAACGTTCCCTGAGCGCGTGCTCGATCTGACCTGGATCGACAAAGAAATCGCACTCGGCAAGCCGTACAGCGAAGTCATGGCGAAAAACCGTCAGGCACTCGTTGAGCGTCAGGAAGCCCTGCTCGATCATCAGAAAAAAGTAAATCTGCCGTTGCAAGATTTCAAAGACATCTACAAACAGATGTCGTCCGGCGAAGCAAAATCACGCAAGGCGAAAAAAGAAATGACCGAGGCCAACTTGCGCCTTGTCATCTCAATCGCCAAGAAATACACGAACCGCGGTTTGCAGTTCCTCGACCTGATTCAAGAAGGCAATATCGGCCTCATGAAAGCGGTCGACAAGTTCGAATTCCGTCGCGGCTTCAAATTCTCGACATACGCCACATGGTGGATCCGTCAGGCCATCACGCGCTCAATCGCCGATCAGGCGCGCACGATTCGTATCCCTGTGCACATGATCGAAACGATCAACAAGATGAACCGCATCTCGCGGCAAATCCTGCAAGAAACCGGCATCGAGCCGGACGCGCCAACGCTCGCGTTGCGTATGGAAATTCCGGAGGACAAAATCCGCCGCATCATGAAGATCAGCAAAGAGCCGATCTCCATGGAAACGCCGATTGGTGACGACGACGACAGCCATCTGGGTGACTTCATCGAAGACACCAACACGCTGACGCCAATGGATGCAGCCGTGCAAGACAGTTTGCGCGACCTGTGCAAGGAAGTGCTCGACACCTTGACGCCTCGCGAAGCCAAAGTGCTGCGTATGCGTTTCGGCATCGAGATGAACACCGACCACACGCTGGAAGAAGTGGGCAAACAGTTTGACGTGACGCGTGAGCGCATTCGCCAGATCGAAGCCAAGGCGTTGCGCAAGCTCCGTCACCCAAGCCGCGCCGAGCGGTTGAAGGGTTTCGTGACCGAGGCTTAATCAGCATAGGAAACGTAAGCCGCTAAACTAGCGGCTGCACGAATAAAACGGGCTCGCGGGCCAGTTTTGTTTTTGTCCTTGTTTGACGGGCGGCGTCAGGTAAGGCGCAAGGTGAGGCCGCGTGCTCTGGCACGCAACGATCCTTGCAACGCAGCATGCCGTCGCTCGTGGGCCGTTAGCTCAGTTGGTTAGAGCAGAGGACTCATAATCCTTTGGTCAAAGGTTCAAGTCCTTTACGGCCTACCACTTGCAAGCGTTCTACAGCGATAGTAATCGCTAACCATTACCCGAAATGGGACAAAAATGGGACACACAAACTGAAAAAGCGGTAGACTTTTGCCATGAATTGCCACTTGCGGGGCTGACATGGCGAGTATTGAAAAACGACAAAACGTAGCGGGCGAAACCGTTTACCGGGTGAAGGTGCGCGCCAAAGGCGTGAGCGTCACCGACACGTTCTATCGCCTGTCTGATGCCAAAGGCTGGGCGCGTGAGCAAGAAACGAATATCGAGCGCGGGCGCTTCACTGCGATGGAAGCTGACCGGCACACGTTCAGCGAGCTGATCGAGCGCTACATCGCGGAAGTCGTGCCGACCAAAAAGGATTGGGCAAAACAGCAAGTCACCCACCTCCGCGCGTGGCTCGCAATCATCGGCAACGTCAAACTGTCGCGCGTCACCCCTGACGCTATCGACCGCGCCCGCAAGGTGCTGCTAAACACGCCCTACAAACGCGCCGACACCGGGCCGGAATATCAGCGCTCGCCCGCCGTCGTCAATCGCTACTACGCCGCATTGCAACACTGCATGGGCAAGGCGTGCGACTGGGGATGGATCGAACGCAACCCGCTAGACCGCGTGGACAAATTCAGCGAGTCACGCGGGCGCGTTCGCTTCCTCTCACCAAACGAACGAGATCGCCTGTTGAAAGCGTGCAAGGACATCGGCAACCCGGCGCTAACTCTGCTTGTGTTTCTCGCGCTCTGCACCGGCGCACGGGACATGGAATTGCGC
>JBBRGY010000013.1:0-17046 GCA_038223495.1 Burkholderiales bacterium
CCAGCGTTGAGGTTTTTGAGAACACTTTCGAGATAGAGATTGGTCGTTTCGATCTCACGGCGATTCACCATGTCGCGGTCTCGCGCTTCCGCCAACTGAGAGGTCATGGTGTTGAATGATTGCGTCAGCACCGCCAGCTCATCACGACCTTCGACTGGTTGCCTGCGTGAGAAGTCACCATCGGCCACGGCGCGCGTGCCGTCCGCGAGACGCGCCAGCGGTTGCGCCAGTCGCTCCGAGAAAACAGAGGCCAGTGCAAGCGCCGTTAATAGTGCCAGCATCAGCGCCAGCGTCAGGGTAAATGCAAACAGACGCTTCAGCGCCGTTCGCTGAAATGACAAATCCTGATAATCACGAAAACCCGCTTCGATACGCTCGGTTTGTTCGCGCAAAGCGGTTGGAACTGGTTGCGTGACGATCAGTAACCGCAGTGGCGAGCCGTCGGCAGATATGACGGGCGCGATGACCTTGAGCTGCAATCCCGTTTCACCCGCAGGCTCGATGGACGTCACGGTTTGCATCGAGCGCACCTGTCGCAACTCCATTGGTGACGGCAGTGGCGGCGGCAACGCCATGACGCTTTCGGTGGCTTGAGCGATCAACGAGCCGTTGACGGAGAGTAACGACACGCTGGTGAGATCGGCCTGATCGCGCAAATTGCCGAGACGAGCGCGCGCTTCTGATGCATCCAAATTCGCCATCGTTGAGGCGATGCTTTCGGCTTTCCGCGAGAGATCTTTAAGTGGTTGCGTGAGCGCAGAGCGGCCGAGTTGCAGTCCGGTGTCGAGGGCTTTATCGATCCGTGTATCGAAAAAACTCTCAATGGAGGACGATAAAAACTGCACCGAGAGCGCATAGAGCAGGACACCCGGCAGCACCGCTACGACGGCAAAAAACATCATCATGCGCGTCGTCAGTTTGGAGCCGAATACGGCTGCACGACGAGCGCGCAACAGCAATACGATTTGATAGATCACGAGGACCGCTAGGCCAATCACAATCGCCGCGTTGGCGATCAAAATCTCGGTGTAGTAGCGCGTGAACAAGGGCGAATTGTTTGACGCCGTCGCCAGCGCGATGATGAATACGATGCCCGCAATGGAGAGCGTCAGCCACGCCACGCGCATCCAGCGTGGCGGCGACAGGCCGAGCGCGACAGCAGCATCAGGCACAGGGTCGAAACCGCTCATCGAGTTTGGCACTATGGCGTCACCACCACGCGATACCAGTCGGAGGACAATGTCCATTCGCGAGACACCAGCGTGTTTACTTGTAACGGCTTTGGCAGTCGTGTCGTGTCAAGTTTCAGGCGTAGCGAGACCTCGTAGCGATCGCCGGAACGCAGCTCGCGCTTATCGATCAGGGTGCGGCCGCGCACTAGGCGAATCTGGCGCAAAGCCTCGTCGAGCGTTGGATAACTATTGGGGGCGCCGACGGACAATCCGGTGTCGACGCGGTAAGAGTTGGTGAGCGCAGCAAAAGTCAGGCGGCGGACAAATGAGGGCGAAGGGACGTGATCGTCAAACCAGTACGGGCGATTGCGCGTAATGTCGGTTTCCAGAACGAAGTACAGCGGCGTGCCACGCACCAGCGCCTCTTCTAGCGGTGCGGTAAGCGCAAAATCAAACTCCGCGTCCATTACATAGGCGTCATCCTGAGTGCGGACAACTGCGCTCTTTACGTTGATGACTTCAGCGCTCGCCTGGAGCGAAAACGCAAGCGTGGTCACCAAGACAACGTCCTGGTTGAAGCAACGGCGCAGAAGACTCTCAGTAGCGCGAATCACGAAGCAATCTTTTCCAGCAAAGCGTAAAAGTAGCCGTCGTGATTGTGAGTCTTCCTGTTTCCGCCTGGCAACAACTGACCGCTTGCGCTCGCCGGATCACCGGGCAATGTGATGCGGATACGACGCATGTCGGCGTGCCGCACCAATGCCGCCTCGACCTGTAAATTGTTTTCTGGCTTGAATACGGAGCATGTTGCGTAGAGCAAACGCCCGCCTGGTTTCAGCATCGGCCATACGCCGTCAATCAGCCGTTTTTGCTGAGCCGCAAGCTGGGCCACGTCGCTGTCGCGCTTCAGCCATTTGCCATCAGGGTGCCGCCGCACCACGCCAGAGCCGGTGCACGGCGCATCAATGAGTATTCGGTCAAACCGCACGCCGTCCCACCACGGTGCGGGTGTCGCCGCATCCGCCGCAAGAACGTCGCCCACCAACCCGAGTCGATCAAAATTTTCCGCCACACGCTTCGCGCGCTCGGCATCGACATCCAGAGCAATTAGCCTGCAATCAGCCAGCTCCAGCACATGCGCCGCCTTGCCGCCCGGCGCGGCGCAGGCATCAAGCACGCGCATGCCATCCTTCGCGCCGAGCAGCGTGGCTGCAAGCTGAGCGCCCGCATCTTGCACCGAAAAATGCCCGTCGCGGAAACCCGGCAGTCGCTCAACCGGTCGTGGCCGCTTGATGACGATCATCGTGTCAGACAGCACTTCGGCTTCGATTTTTTTCGCTTCGAACGCCGCCATTACGTGCTCGACCGTAGCGCGTCGTCGATTCACGCGTAGTGTCAGCGGGCCGTGGCCATTGCCTCCGCGCAAAATGGCTTCCCACCATTCCGGTTGCTCGCGGCGCACGCGCTCAACCCACCACGTCGGGTGATTCCACATACCCTCGTCGTGCTCCATCGCCTTGGCAAGCGCCGCTTCTGGCTCACGCATGTAGTTGCGCAACACGGCATTAGCAAAGCCCTTGGCACCGCGATTGATCGTTTCTACAGCCGCGACCGCCTGCGAGACGATCACATGTGCGGCTGTTTTGCTGTGCGCCAATTCGTAGATTGCCACCCACAACAGCGCTTCGATCAGCGGTTCCGGCTTCGAATGCACAAACTGGCGCACGATGGCGCGCAGTTCGCCTAAAAAGCGCAGGGTGCCATAAGTGAGATCAGTCAGGGCAGACCGCGTCGCGCCGTCAAAGCCGGAAGTATCAACACGGGCCAGCGCCGCTTCGGCATTATTGCCCGAAAGCACCGCCAACACCGCTTCAGCCGCGCGGCGCTGCACCAGCGCAAGCGCGACAGACGGAGGTTTTGTCGGATCAAACGCCGGACGACCGGGCGCACCGGTGCCGACAACTTTCTTAAATACGGGCGCAGCGGTGGCCGACGGAGGTTTCATCGCGCGAAGGTTTAACGCGCATCAGCCGGAGCTGGGGCGCAGAGCAGGGAAACGGGCAGTGTATCCGAGCGATACAGCTTTTTGCTGAAAGAACCGTTGTACGGGGGCTGAGGGCCTAAAAGAACATAAGTCGATCAAAAAACTCAGATATTGGCTATGTAGAACTACTATTCCGGCATGTCAACTGTTGTTCCCCGCAACAAACGCTCGGTGCTCGGCAAGCTCATGCCGCCACGATTGGGCCGTGTGTTCTCGCGCCGGCGGCTATTTGCACGGCTTGACGCCGCGGCGGAGACGTCGGGTATTTGGGTCGCGGGTCCGCCCGGCGTCGGCAAAACGACATTGGTGGCGACTTATCTGGAGTCGCATAAAACAAAAACGCTTTGGATGCAGCTCGATTCTGGTGACGCTGATCCGGCCACATTTGCGCATTTTCTCGATCTTGCCATTGATGATGTAGTGCCGCGTCGCCGCTCACGCTTACCTGCGCCGACTAGCGATGAACTGCGCGACAGCACCGGGTTTGTTCGACGATGCTTTCGTCATCTCGATGCCATGCTTTCAACCGGCTGGACGCTGGTGCTCGACAATTTTCAGGAAGTGCACACGGCCTCTGCAGTACACGCGGGACTCATCGCCGTGCTTGACGAGCTACCGCGTCACGCCCATATTATTTTTGTAAGCCGTGACCTGCCACCCGGTACGTTCGCGCGGGTTTTGGCGGCGCAGCAACTTTGCGTCATCGACGCTCACTCCCTGCGTTTCACGCTCGATGAAACCCGTGCCCTTGTCGATCTGCACGGCCACGCAATGGCAGCGGACGTTTTGCAAACGAGCACCGACGGTTGGGCTGCGGCGATGATTCTGATTATGGCGACAGGTGCCTCAATCGAGGCTGACGCCGACGCCACGGGACATGATGCGCCAGCGCGCCATCAACTATTCGCGCTGTTTGCCGCAGAAGTGTTGGCCAAGATGCCGCCCGATGAGGTCGACACGCTGGTTCGCATCGCCTTCCTGCCCAGCATGACGGCGTCAATGGCCGTCGCGCTTAGCGGCAATGTTCGAGCGGCTTCCTTGCTGGCCGCCCTGACAGCTCGAAGTCTATTCACAGATCGCCGTGCGGGCGCGGAGCCGGTCTACACTTTTCATGCGCTGTTCGGCGAATTTTTGCGAGCGCAGGCTGCGGCTACGCTCTCGCCATCTGATTTCCAGGCGCTGCGATTGTCGGCCGCCAGGCTTTTAGCTGAGCGCGGACAGACCGACGTTGCGATCGCACAATTGATGGACGCTGGCGCGTGGTCCGACGCGGCGGCATTGCTTACAGAGCACACGGGCAGCTTTGTGGCACAAGGCCGAACGGCGACTGTGCTTGAATGGATTCGGGCCCTTCCCGCTTCGCAACGAGCGCTTCCGGCCATGCGTTACTGGAGTGGCGTCTGCCAGCTTGCGTCGAATCCAACGAGCGCCCTCGCCGAGCTAAAGCAGGCCGACGCCGGATTTGCAGCATGCGCTGATCGTGACGGTCGCT
Source organism: Burkholderiales bacterium (assembly GCA_038223495.1). Taxonomy (GTDB): domain Bacteria; phylum Pseudomonadota; class Gammaproteobacteria; order Burkholderiales; family Casimicrobiaceae; genus Casimicrobium. The sequence goes on from JBBRGY010000013.1 coordinate 4,709, forward strand.
TTCAAACCGCTGCCGCCGCTGCCGACGCCATCGTGTCACTCGGCGAACGCTACGACGCACTTGAGCCGTGGATCGAAATACTGGCGGCTGACGCGCCCGCTTATCTCGCGAAGCGGGAGGTTAGCGCAAATGCTGATCTCGATCTGCGGATCTTGCCCGGTCTGCTTGCCGCGTACGTTCACCGGCGCACGGCCGATCCGCTGGCAGCTCGCCTGGCCGATGTCGCCGAAAGCCTGCTCGACCAACCGCAAGCGCACAGCCAGCGTATTTTGCTCGGATCGTTTGCCATATTCCTGCTGTGGACCGGGCAACTGGATCGGCTGGATCGCACGATGGCGAAAATTGATCGCATGTGCCAGAGCGGCGACACCGCTGCCTCGACTCGTTTGCGCTGGTACGGTATCGGCGTGCTGATACGGTCGCTCCGCGGCCTGATCAGCGAAGCCTTGAGTGATGCGGGTACCGCGCTGATAGTGGCCGCGGGGCAGCCTGCCATGATGGCCAAAGCGCACTTGCTGATGGTGCTCGCCGCACTGGCAGCGCGCGACGCAGGTCTTTCGCGAAAGCATCTTGACGAGGCCACCGCGCTGGTCGCGCCATCGAGCCCGATTGACGTCACGACGTACGAGTTTCAGCGCAGTCTGCTCGCCTTGCTGGATGGCAACTGGATCCTCGCTCATCGCCTGATGCGCGCGTCGCGCGAGAGCGCCCGCGAATCTGGCTGGCCGCTACGCGAGAATATCGCGCTGATCGGCCTGGCGATGACGTCCACACAAACGGGCGATTTCGCGGAAGCCGCCGCTGCGTTGGCGGAAGCCAGAACACAGCCGTTCTACGCAGTGTGCACATTCCATCACTGGATTGCTGGATTAGTGCATGCCGACATGGCCGATCAGCGCGGTGATTTGCCCGAATGCCTCGGTGCGCTGCGAGCGGCATTTGCCGTGGCCCGAACCTATGGCTTTGACTATGGACCACTCCCTTTTTGTTGTGGCGAGACCATGTCGCGGTTATGTGCGTTGGCGCTGACCCATGACATTGACCGACAATTTGCGGCGGACATCGTTAGTCGTTACGCCTTACCCGCGCCGAAGCAAGCCGGTGAGCATTGGCCGTGGCCGATCCGCATCCGCTGTTTGGGTCATTTCGCTGTTGAGTGCGACGGCAAAGGCATGCCGCAGTCGCGCAAAGAAAGCCGCAAACCGCTCGACCTCTTGAAGCTTACGATAGCGCTGGGCGGCACCGCCGTCCGCGTTGATCGGTTGTCGGCTTTACTCTGGCCGGATATGGCGGGTGATGCGGCGCAGAATTCGTTTGACAATGCGGTGCATCGTCTGCGCAAGTTAATCGGTGAGCGTCACATCGTTTTGCAATCGGGCGCGCTCAGTCTAAATACGGCGACTTGCTGGACGGATGTGGCCGAATTGACGGATTGTTTGCGTCATGCTGAGACACTGACAGAGGCTTCGGCGTCCAATGAAATCGAGCAGTCCGTCGCCACCGCGTTAACGCTCTATCAAGGCGACTTTCTGGTTGGAGACGAAACGTATTCTGAGGTCATGACAGCGCGCACTCGTCTGCGCGCGATGTTTGTGCGTCAGTTGTCCGCGTCTGGCGCGTTGCTTGAAGCGCAGGGGCGGCTCGAAGCGGCTGCGCTGGTGTATCGCCGTGTGATTGAGCGCGAGCCCCTGTCGGAAGGCACGGTGCGGCATCTCATGGCTTGTCTGCATACGCTGGGCCGCACTGCCGAAGCGCGCGAGGCCTACCGTCGCTGTCGACAGCAATTGTCGGTGGTACTCGGCATGCAACCGGCAGTGGAAACCGAGGCGCTCGCGGCGACGCTTCGCTAGCCACGGTCGGGCGAATTTAGTCCGCTGCGTAGCACCAGCGCAATGACACCGGAAAAAATTCGTCAACTTGCGAATCTCTAAGCCATCTTTATGGCAGCGTGGCCTACCGTTACATCACACCACACGTTGATCACGCAGGAGACACTCATGTCCGACACCCACATTCTTTCACCGTTCTCACGTCGCGACTTCGTTCGCGGCAGTGCCGCACTCGCCGCCTTGCTCGGCCTCGGCGCATCGACCGCCAGCCGCGCACAATCGCAATCAGGGTCAGGCCCGCTGCGCATCATTTGCAGCGGTCCCGCTGGAAGCATTCCCGATATAGTTGCGCGTCGCGTGGCCGAGCAGTTGACAACGTTTCTGCCCGGCGGGGTTGTGGTCGACAACAAACCCGGTGCCGCTGGACAGATTTCCGTCAACGCGCTCAAACAGGCACCCGCCGATGGTTCGACCGTTTTACTCGCCCAGGGTGCCATCGCCACGGTCTATCCCTATTGGTACGCAAAGCTTGGCTACGACCCTGCACTTGACTTGAAGCCGGTATCGATGGCGGCGGAAGCCACGCTTGCCATCGCCGTCGGCCCCGCCGTGCCCGACACGGTAAAAACGCTGCCCGACTTTATCGAATGGACACGTCGCAACCCGAAGCTCGCGAACTTCGGCTCGCCCGGCATCGGCACCTTGCCGCACCTGTTGGGTGCGGAGCTGTTTCGACTCGCCAAAGTCGAATGGCAGCACGTCGTTTACGCCGGCGGGCCACCGGCACTGGTCGAGCTGATCGGCGGACAAATATCCTCGTTGATCCTGCCGGAAGGGCTGTTCCGGCAACATCAGGCGACCGGCAAACTGCGCGTGCTCGCCACCTCGGGTGCGGTGCGAAGCGCCTATCTTCCCGCCGTCCACACCTTCGCCGAGCAGGGCTTCCCCGATCTGGTGATGCGCGAATGGTTTGCTTTTTTTATGCCGGGCCGAACGCCGGTGGAGACGGTCGAGAAAATGTCCAAGTCAATGGCGCAAGCGATCACGGGTGCGCCAGTGATCTCCGGGCTCGCCGAAGCGGGAATGGCGGCCGTCGCCAGTACGCCCTCTGCCCTCGCTGATCGCATTGCAAACGAACAAAAATATTGGCAACGCGTCGTCCGCACCACCGGCGTTAAGGTGGAATGACGATGGGCGCGGAACTTGTCTTGTCAGGGCCGCCGCCGAAACCGTGGGATGAAGCCGCAGCAGGGTGGAACGAGCACACAGCGGTCATCCGCGCATGGCTTCGCGAGATGACCGACGCCATGATCAACGCGGCCAACATCGGGCCGGGATCGCGGGTGCTGGACATCGCGGCGGGCGCGGGCGATCAGACGCTTGATATCTCACGTCAGATTGGTAACGACGGTTACGTGCTCGCAACCGATTTATCACCGCGCATCCTCGCGCTGGCGCATGACAATCTTCGTACTGCCGGTTTCACTAATTTCGATACTCGGGTCGCGGACGCGCAGGCATTGAATTTGGCAGGGGAAAGATTTGACGCAGTGGTCAGCCGACTCGGTCTCATGTTCTGCACTGAACCGCATCTGGCGTTGCAACAGGCGCATCTGGCGCTGAGGCTCGGGGGGCGGTTTAGTGCCGTCGTGTTCTCGCATCCCGAAGCCAATCCGTGCCTCGGCATCGCGCTTCGTACTGCGCTCAAACATGCAAATGCGGGTCAATCCGTGATCGGTAGCACGCCTCCGAACCCCTACGCGCCGGGCACGCTCATGAGTCTCGGTAAGCCGGGGCTGATGGCGAGCTTGCTCGCGAAGGCAGGATTTACCGACATTGAAGTGAGACCGATGTTGGCTCCCTTTCGCCTGCCATCCAGCCGACACTATGTCGAATTTATCCGCGCTGCTGCCTCGCCACTACGAGCAATTCTGACGCCGCTTTCGCCGCAGGCCCGGACGGCGGCGTGGGCAGATATGGCACAGCAACTCGATCAGTTCAGCACGCGTGACGGTTGGGTCGGGCCGAATGAATTGCTGTTGGCCTCTGCGACAGCGACCAACCGACTCAATGGTAATTAATCAATCAAACGCAACTACGTGGAGCAGCCCAATTTATTCCGCCGCACAAAGCGTACGCACGCACAGCTTGCAGTAAACGGCGACGAAACCGGAACACTTAAAGCCCGATTGGCGACGATGGAGACGAAGCTTGGCGTGTGACAACGCTCACTGACGGTCGCGGTGGCGCGGTTACGGCGTGCACTGCGTCTTTGTAAAAGTGGTTTTCACATTTTTTGATGTGCTCGCCGCTGCATGTCCTTCCGGGTTCTAGCCCGATTACTTTTGCGAGGTTATTGTGCTTGCAACTATGTCACCACTGTCGTTAACCGCAAGCAATGACGTGCGGAGCAAGCATTTGCATCACAGAAATATGGACTTTGTTTGATCCGAGACGTCATCGATATTTTTGTCCCTTGTCCGTATTGCACAGCGCTTTCCGTAGCAGCGCATAAAACGATGGGACCTACGAACGCCTGCCGGAGATACCAATGCAACCCTTAGCCAACGATTGAAACCGCCATGAAACACATCATTGCTCGATGTCGGTGGGCCCTGCTGCCCGCTTTGATCGGCGCGCTTAACGCGGGCCTCTCGTATGCAACCACATTCACGGTCACCAGTACCAACGACAGCGGGGCGTCACTACGCGCCGCGATCATTGCGCTTAACGCAGACAATAGTGGCTCGGCTGGGGCACCCCACCATATCGTGTTTGCTATCCCCGGCGCGGGAGTGCACACCATTACGCCCACGGCGCAGTATCCATACATCATCCGCCCGGTCATCATTGACGGCTTCAGTCAGCCGGGAAGCAGCGCAAACACACTGGCAATAGGCAATGACTCGGTCCATCAAATCGAACTTGACGGAACCAACGCCAACATTTCCAACGCCTGCTTCTACTTTGGCCCCGGATCGGGAGGCTCGGTGCTTCGCGGCATGGTGATCAATCGATGCGTATATCTCGCGGTCATCGTAAATACTGGCAACGTCAGGCTCGAAGGCAATTTTCTGGGTACCAATGCCGCAGGGACCGCGAGTCTTGGGCGTGGCATTGTCGACCTGGGCACCGGCTTCTCGCCAGACTCAGGCACCGTGATCATCGGTGGCCCGCTACCCTCGCAGCGAAATGTGATTGCGGGGAATGCCACCAGCATCATCGTGAACAACCAGAGCGGCGTGGTCATTTCCGGCAACTATATCGGCACTAATGCGGCTGGCACCGCTGCGTTAGGCGGTCAGGGCATCGCAATTGGCACGGTAGGCGGCACCGCGATTGGCCCCTTCACCATCGGCGGGTTAACTGCCACGCCCGGCACCGGTGCGGGCAACGTCATTTCCGGTGGCACAAGCGACGGCAGCAACGGCATCTCGGTGAACGCGCTGGGCAGCGGCACCACCATCGGTGCCGGCGTGATACAGGGCAATCTGATTGGCTTGTCGGCCAATGGCAATGCGGCGGTCGGCAACAGTATCGGGATCTCGCTGAGCGATCAGGACTTCTCCAGCGGCACTGCGCCAAAAATGTCGCCAGTTATGATCGGTGGCACGGCTCTCGGCGCGAGAAACGTCATCTCGGGTAATGCCGGCGTCGGTATCCTGACCGCTGCCGACGGCGTCACCATACAAAATAACTTTATCGGCACCGATATCACCGGCAACGCCGCAGTGCCCAACGGCGGCGGTATTCGGGCTACGGGCGGGGCGGTGTTCGCGGGTACATCGACCATTGGCGGCGTCAACGCAGGCAACGTGATTTCTGGTAACAGCGGCCTGGATGCAGTCGTGGTCACCACCACAACTGCCGTAATCAAGGGAAACCTCATCGGGACGCGCGTTGACGGCGTCACGCCGCTTCCGAATGTGGGCTCATTTGGCATCTTGATCAATAGCGGTGTCGGCATCATCGGCGGCAGTGCTGCCGGTGAGGGCAACACGATCACAGGCAGTTATTCCGAGGGCATCAGAGTGGTGATCAGTGCGCCGCAAATCCGCGCCGCCGCAAGCGCGTCGATCCTCGGCAACTCAATCTATCTTAACGGCCCCACTTACGGTGCAGGTGGGTTAGGCATCAATCTTTTTGCACCGGACCTGGTGACGCCCAACGATGTGGGTGATGCCGACACCGGCCCGAGCGACCTTCAAAACTATCCTGTGCTCACCACCGTCACGGCGGCGGGCAATGTGCAGGGCACGTTCAACAGCAAACCGAGTGGTACTTATCGTCTCGAATTTTTCGCTAACCCCTCGTGTGATCCGTCGGGATATGGCGAAGGCAAGACGTTCATCGGCTTTCAATCAGTCACGACCGATGGCAGCGGTAACGCGAGCTTTAATGCGACGTTTGCAGCTCTGCCCGCAGGGCAATCGGTGGTCACGTCCACGGCCACGGATTCAGCGGGAAATACCTCCGAGTTTTCGCAGTGCTTGACCGCATCGTTGCCGGTCGCGCTGACGGTAGTGACTAACGGCTCTGGCAGCGGCACCGTAACCTCTTCGCCCGCAGGCATCAACTGCGGCGTGACGTGCAGCGCATCGTTCGGCGCGGGCTCCGCAGTGACGCTTACCGCCACGCCAACCAGCGCGGCGTCAACCTTCACCGGCTGGCTCGGCAGTGGTTGCACCGGCACCTTAACCTGCACGAAGATATTGAGCGCAGCGGCTAATATCACCGCCACGTTTGCTTTGACGAGTAATGGCCCATTCAATCTGGATGTCGAAGGCAATGCGCCAGTCTCACTTGCAACCGACGCTAACGACGGTGTGCTGATCCTGCGCTACATGTCCGGGATGAGCGGAGCCGCGCTAATTAGCGGCAGCGTGGTTTCAGGCGATGCCACGCGCAAGATGGCAGCGGCACTCACGGCGTATCTCGACGACCTGAGGCCGAAGCTCGATATTGACGGCAACGGTCAAGTCGACGCCCTTACCGATGGCCTTCTGATTTCGCGCTATCTGCTTGGCATTAGCGGCCCAGCACTCACCGCAGGCGCAATCGGCGCCGGCGCAACACGCTTAACGTTTACGCAGATCGAAAACTATCTGGCGGGATTACTCCCGCCGTGAACGATGACTAGCTGCTTTGGCAGGAGCCGCCAGGCACATACCTATACTGGAACGCCAGCACTAACCCGGGTGGCCGGACGCGGGTGTTCTGCTCAGCGTAGCGAGCCCTGAGGTAGTGGCGGTCGAGACGTTTGTCGGCAGCGGTGCGGAACGTCGTACCAACGTTCGACGCTGTGAGCCATGTCACGACGAATCTGATCTTTACAGCTTTTTTTGTGAAACAACAGATGCACCAGGGCTCAGTGCAATAAAGTCACTTAGTCGACTTACGACGGATATAAGCGCTAACCCATATTAAATGGCGCTTACAGCAAAAAGCCACAGAACTGAAAAGGCTGCTTGGCCTGTGCGCTGTCTTGTGCGATCTGAGCGAATGACAAAACAGTCGCGAACAAAAACCACTCCCCGGCCCGGCCCGATTCCACGTAGGCTGGGCCGATGCTGAATGGGTTCATCGGGCTTCTATCAATGCAATTCGCGGGTGAAGGTGTCGTGCCCAAGCGCTAAGTGCTGGGCAATACCTGCCCGCAATGCGGTGTCACGCCAACTTCATCTGCCGCAGCACCGCCGTGTAGCGCGGATCATCGCGCAGCAGCGCCCAGCGGGCGTCATGCTTCACCAGTGTCATGCGCACATCGCGAACCGCCAAGCCGCGCTGCAAGGCGGATAAGGCGGCCTCCTTGTCGCCAAGCCCGGCGTAGATGATTCCGGTTGACGTCGGCGGTACATATCGACTGGCGCTCAGGGCCTCGAGCCGGTGCAGCACGGCGCGCGCGCGCTCCGTCTGGCCTTCGCTGGCCAGTGCGTAGCCCAGCGCGGCGGCCGCTTGCGAGCTGCCATCGGCCAAGCGGTCGGCACGTTCCATGTCGCGGATCGCCTCGTCGCGTTTGCCTTCGGCAAGGTTTAGTCCGGACTGCACCATGTGGGCGACCCAGAAGTCGGGCTCGATGTCGAACAACCGCTTTAGCCGCTCACGGGCTTCGTTGGTACGCCCGGCACCGGCCAGCGTCCCGCTTTCGAGGGCAAGCAGGATTAGCGATAGTGGGTCGCTCTCCCGCGCCTGGCGCAGGTGCTGCAGCGCGTCGTCGGTGCGTCCGAGCATATCCAGCAACTGCGAATAGCCCAAGTGAGCATTGGCTTCGCTGCTGTTGAGCGACAGGGCGCGCTCGAATGATGCCGCGGCACCCGGCCAATCCCAGTCGCGCCAGAATCGTACCCAACCGACGCCAGCGTGACCTTCTGCCAGATCCGGATCCAACGCCACGGCGCGGTTATTGCAGCGCGCTGCTTCCAGCAGCACCACCGCAGGTTCGCCGTCGGCACCGAAAACCATGCGGCGGTAGGACTCGCCCATGCCGCTCCAGGCCATTGCGTAGGCGGGGTCTAGCGCAAGCGCCTGGCGGTACAGCGACAGACTCTTCAGCAAGCCAGCGCTCTTGATGCCTTGCGCGTGCTGCCGCGCTGTCAGGTAGAGCTGATATGCATCAACCTGCCGAGTGCCGCCAGTGCCGGCGAGCCGGCTCCGATCGCGGCGCTGCAGGTGGGGCGCAAGCACGTCGGCTACCTTCGCCGAGATCGCGTCCTGCAAATCGAAGACGCTTGTAATGGTCTCGTCAAAGCTGCCGCTCCAGGCCGCTTCGCCATTTGCGGTGTTGAGCAGCCGCGCGGTGACGCGCACACGACCGTCCGCGCGTTGAACCGAGCCGTCGACGATCCAGGTTACCTGTAGCTCGCGTGCGGCGCTGATCGGATCCTGATCGGTGCCAACGAAGCGTCGAACCGAGCCCACTGAGCGTACCGCGACGCCGGGCAGGTTAGACAGGCGCGCGACCAGGCTTTCGGCCATGCCCACTTCCAGTAGCTCATCGCGCGGCCCGGCGGCAATGGGCTTGAAAGGCAGCACCGCCAGCGTAGTGACGGCACCGGGCGCAACCGGCTCCTGGCGTGACCGCCACGCCCAGATTCCTGCGCCGCCCAATGCCGCTAGGGCCACGCTACCGGCAGCAAGCAGAACCACGCGACGCTGCGTGCGCTCGGGCATTGCTGGCGAAGGTGGCACGGCAGACGCATTGGTCGCAAGCTCGGTCGGGGCGAGCAGGTCGGTTGCCGCGATGGCAGCGGCTGGGGCGAGCGGGCTAGGCGAGAGGACGTTTCCATCTTCGTCGCTGACCACGAGCACTGGCGCGATGAAGCGAAAGCCGCGGCGTGGCACCGTCTGGATGAAGCGCGGGCGCTGCGTGTCGTCGCCCAGGGCCTTGCGCAGCGCTGAGACACTCTGGCTCAAGCTGTTTTCTTCGACCACCAGACCGGGCCACAGCGCCGCCAACAGTTGATCCTTGTCGAGTAGCTGGCCCGCGTTTTCGACCATGAACAGCAAGGCGTCGAATAGCCTGGGCGTCAGCTCAACGACCGAGCCGTCCGCTCTCAGCAGGCGGCGCGCGTCAATCTGCAGGACGAATTCGTGAACCTGATACTGGCGCATCCGTCACTTTCAGAATGATTTCAGAACGATTCACGGTTTGATCAGGGTTCTTCAAGACAGCACGCTGGACCGCCCCGGAGAATGAATCCACGACGGCAATACCGCCGTTGCTGATCCCCAAACAAGGAGTTTTTCATGTCGCAATTTACACCCAAATCCGTGGCGCTGTTTTCGCTTTTCAGCCTGTCGATGACGCTGTTGGTGCAGGCCTGTGGCGGCGGCAGCGATGCCCAAGCCCAGGCCACCACACCGCCAGACCCGATCGAAGGCTTCTGGCAATCCAGCGTCGCGCTGCAGGATTGCAGCACCGCCGCGCCGCTCGGCGGTTTTCGCGGCCTCACGATCTTTGCCACAGGCGGCGTGGCTACCGCCGACAATAACCAGCCGTCGGCGACCAAGGGCACTGCCATGGGTACGTGGAAGAAAACGCCGACAGGCACGTATGTGGTTGAGCTGCGCTTCTGGCGTTATTTGGCCGATGGCACACCAGCTGGCCAGCAGCGGCTAACGCGAACGATCACGTTGGGTGCCGATGGCAAGTCGCTGACCAGCACGATCTCGAGCGTGTCCTTCGATACCACCGACACCGTGGTGCGCACTGTCTGTGGCAGCGAAACGGGTGCTCGCGTTGGGGCTTGAGTCAATAGCACGCGCAGAAATGGGATCACAGTAATGGGTCGAGTTCGATATGGCTCAGTCCGCACGCTCCGCAATAGCGGGGCGGTTCCAGCTCTACGTTTGATAGCGCTGCCATCGCGGGGCTGAGTCGGGCCGGACGAATTGCTCGTGGTCACTACGACAGTGCGCAGGTGGCCTAATTTGCGCGCGTAAAGCGTCTTTGTGTTCAGATCGGCCAATTTACTGCCGCTTCAGGCGCGACCGCAAACGGCGCGTTCTGTCCAACAGTTCGAACTGCCATTCTCAAATTGAAGAAATAACATGAATCAACCTAGTTTTCCCAAAGGTGAACGCTTCGGAACTTATGTCGATCGACTTTCAGTCGTCGCAACGGCCGCGATAGTCGGGTTGTTGACCGCGCTCAGCACTCCGACCAATGCGGCGGATAACTCGCTCGCGGTGCCGCTCTGCGGCGCCTTGACGAAAGTGCTGCCCGAAGTGCGTAATTTCGCACCCGTGGGCGTGCAATCTCAGCTTGTGATTTCCATTGCGAATATCTTCAACTACGACGGCAAAAAGCTCGCGCAAGTGCAAGACCAAATTGACGCGGTGACTGCGGCAAATTGCCCGAAGGAGCGCACTGCAATGCTCGCGCTGCTGAAGATGAAATCGCTTGCCGAAGCGCTGCGCTGAGCAGCGCAGGCGCGACGCTCCATCGCCGCCTATCAAGCTCACATCGAATCACCCAATCACGCCACATTCTTGGGGAAAACAATGAAAGCTAATCAACCAGTGAGGACTGTTATTGCAATCGCGGCGCTCACGGTGATGGCCGTGAGTACGACGCTGCTCCATGCGGCTAGCACTTGCCCGTTCGACACCGGTGGCCACGGAACGATCGGCGGCGGAGCGAATAATAGTGCAGGGTATTACGGAACGATATCGGGTGGAAACGGAAATGTAGCGGGCAGCACTGCAACAGTGTCGGGAGGTACCACCAATATTGCGTCGGGCGGCGCAAGTACGGTCCCCGGTGGCCAACTGAATACGGCGTCCGGTAACTTTAGTTTCGCCGCTGGTATTCAGGCAGTGGCGGATAAGCCCGGCGCGTTTGTGTGGTCGGACGCATCGGCAACATCGCTGCCTTTTAAGACGTCACTGAACTGGGCCGCCCCGTATGGCGACAACACATTTAGTGTCCGCGCGACCGGTGGCGTGCTCTTTGCAACTAGCGTCAATGCGACCACGGGCGTTCCGCTCACGTCGTGCTATCTGGGACCCAGTGGAACGGGCTGGATTTGCTCCAGCGACCGCAACTTAAAAGAACGCTTCGAGCCCATCACGCCGTCGCGAGTATTGGCGGGTGTGATTGCAATGCCGATATCAACCTGGTCAATCATCGGCTCCACAGTGCGGCAAATGGGCCCGATGGCGCAGGATTTCTATCGTGCGTTTGGCTTGGGTGATACCGATAAAGCGATCAACACAATTGATGTCGGCGGTGTCGCGTTTGCCGCAATTCAGGGGCTCAATGAGAAGTTGACGAACGAGTTGAAGCGCGTACGGGCCGAGCTAGTGGCGAAGCGCGACGAAACGTTAAAACTCAAAGCGCGATTGGCAGCGATTGAAAAGAAGCTCGGCTTGTAAACAGCGCTCAGGCACCAGCTCGGTGGCTCACGTGGGAAATCAAAACCACCTCCGGCCTGCGTGCGGTTGCCCATGCTTACGCCTGGTATTCGACCGACGCCAACACCAATGGCTACGCACCGCCGTCGCCGCAGGTGGGCGCGGGCTCAGCGGGTGCCGAGCAAGGAGAGCTTGGCACCGACACCTGCGGCGGCACGCTCGCTGCCGCGCCGTACAACAATCAATGCAACACGCAGTATTTCGTCGCTGCTGTGAACGCCGTTGGCCTATGTGGTCACAACGATTGGCGGCTGCCTAACAAGCAAGAACTCGAATCGTTGGTTGATGACACCTGCTCTTCGCCCGCGATCAACGACACGGTCTTTCCGAATACCACGAGCACAGAAACCTGGACCAGCACGACCCAGCATCTGGGAGCGACAGCAGCGTGGACGGTGGATTTCTCTATTGGTATCAACGGCAGCGCGGCAAAGTATGGCAGCACCTACGTGGCGGTACGACAGGTGCGCGGCGGACAGGCCTTTGATGGTGTGCGCCTGTGTGATCTGGATGTGAACGGTGATGCGTCAGTTACGGCTGGCAACGACGGCGTTCTGTTGCTGCGCTTTATGCTCGGAATGCGGGGTGTGGCGC
>JBBRGY010000014.1:0-16594 GCA_038223495.1 Burkholderiales bacterium
GATCAAACGTCGCGAACGGCGTCACTGAATTGTTAGTACCCGTGGAGTTGGCATACTGTCCCGTCAACACAGGCACCGTCTGGCCGCCAGAAAAACGTGCCTCTTCGTTGTCAAGCGCTAACAGCGTTGGCATCGACAAAATGTTCGCCGACACATCGCTTTGCAGCGCGCGCGCCAACAATCCAAGATTGAGAATCTGTTTACCTGCGATGGTCACTGCACCGCGCACGAGGCCGACGTTCAAGCCCTGTCCGACCGCTGCAACGTTCGCGGCGACACCAAGAATGTTAGAGGTGGGCGTCGCGCCAGCGTTTCCGAAATTGGTGCCGCCAACGCCCTGCGTCCCATTGCGGCCAATGCCGTCAAGCGCCTGCCATTGGATACCGAATTCTGCTGCACGATCTGCCTGGACCTCGGCAATCAGCGCTTCGATGAACACTTGAGCGCGGCGCACGTCAAGCTGCTCAATCACTGCACGCAAATTGTTGTAGATCGCAGTCGGAGCCGAAATGACCAACGCGTTGATCGTGGAGTCTGCGTAGACCGTCGCTCCGGCGGCGGTGAAGGCACTTGTAGTATTCGAAGACAAGGACGGCAAGCTGCCAGAACTTGTCATGTTGCCTGTGCTGGTGTTGCTGCTGCCAGTAAGCGCAGCGGTGGCCGCTGCAAGCGGAGATGCGGATGACGACGGCGAACCGCCTGTTGGTAGCAACGACGACAATGCCGAGCCGGATGCATTCGCACCGGTAGCACCCTTGCCGCCGCCGTCTGCACCTAGCACCTTACGCAGCGTTTCTGCGACCTGCGCAGCGTCAGCATGCTTCAAATAGACGATGCGAATGTTGCCCGGTGCGCCGGACGGACGATCCAGTTCGAGAATGAGTGAACGAGCGCGAGCAACGCGACCAGCGTCTTCGCTGCGCAATATGACCGAATTGCTGCGCGGATCAGCCGTGAACGAGAGCCTATCGCGGCTTTCCACGGACGCACCGCCCCCGTCTGCGAATACGCGATTAAGCGTGGCGACGATGTCCATCGCGTTGGCGTGGGTCAAAGTCACCAATTCAGGCGCAGCGACGTTGGGCGTATCGAGCCGCGCAATCACCGCTTCCACTTTGCGAATGTTGTCGCCATAATCAGTGATGATGATCGCATTACCGGGTGGGTAAACGGTGAGCGCATTGGCAGCTGCAACTAGCGGGCGCAGCGCGTTGACCAATTGGCCGGCGCTTTGATGGACTAACGGAATGACCTTGGTCGTAATTGCGCCGCCGTAGCTACCGTTGGCGCTCCCTGCGCCCGCCACCGCTGTAGGCAATGCCTTGGCGTCAACTTCGGGCACGACGCGAACAATGCCCCCTGGACCTTCAACCGCAGCAAACCCCGCCATACGAAGGGCGGACAAGAATGTCGGATAAGCCAGGCCGGGGGCTACGCCCTTCGCCGATTGGATATTGATTTTGCCTTTGACTCTGGGATCGAGCACGAAGGTCTTGCCAGTCAGCTCGCCGACGGCCTTGGCAACCACATCAATGTCGGCATCGACGAAATTAAGCGTGACGGGGGTTTGTGAAATTGCGTTGGTCGCAAACGCAAGCGCCACAGCCAAAACTGCCAGCGCACGCCGTTGAAAAGGGGGAAATCTGAACGAAGTCATCGGAGCAGTTTAGCATCGGCTCAACACTGCTGTAATCAGGTGTATGTGTTGGTCTAAGCAAGCCGTCAGCCCGCATTGAGCCGAAAGCGTTGAACCTGTTTGTCGTACTCCTTTTCGACTTCCTTAGTGATTTCGATGCCGTCAAAGCGAATCACCCGACCACCCGACGCCCGGCAGGCTACCCGCTCATACTGGCACGGCCCCATTGCCGGGAAACGCGCGCAGATGCGACCAGATTGCTCCGGAAACGCAATCGGGCGACGTGTTTCGGCACCGGCAGCCCCTTTGACGCATTCGTAGCGCGTCGTCCCGGCGGGGGTTACAGACGCTGCTTTCGCAATCTGAACAGCCGAAGGTTGCGCACGAACGGGTGCCACGGACCCCGTCGCTGCTTCGACGCTAGTTGCTTTTCCGTCAACCGGCGGGATTGCAGGCATCGCCGACACTAGCTCTTTCGGAGGAGGCGTGACTATAACGACGGGCGTTGGGGCGGGTGTCGGGTGAAGGACAGCAGGGTCTTCAGTTGGAACAGCAGGCGCCTGCGTGCAGGCCACCAAAACGCAAAGCGGCAAAGCTATGGAAACTCTGGCGATCGCTCGCCAGACTTCAAACATGACGTTAGGCAGAGGGAATGAACGCTTCGTCACCCTGATGTTTCCTTTCAAACTTGATGAAGTTGAAGTACCCACACGTGTTGCCATTGGGATAGTCGCGGCAGACTTGTGGTCGCCCTTCATAAATCGTGCAGCGCCTTTCACTTTGGTCGAAAAACATGCACATCGATTTGTACACAGTGTCGTTGCGATGCCGCAGCACGCGCATCTTCTCACCTTCGTGCGTCACTTCCTTCGTAAATTTGTCACGCGCTGCGTCGACCGATAGGCCATGATGCTTCGCAAGCCGGGTGACATCGGTTGGCTTGGTTTCGATGTAGTCGTAGCTACAGCAATACCCGGGACATTTGCTACAGTCATACGTGTTCTTCTTGGTCATGGCGAACTGATTTCAAAATCTCGTCCGCGATGTTAATGGACTGTCGCCGCGCCGTCATAATCGTATGATTAGATAGTAAGTTTTCTGAATCGAGTGTTGTGAGCGTGATCGAATTGAGGGGTGTCGGGAAACTTTGGGGCGACGTCGTTGCCTTGTCGCCCACCAATCTGACCATTCCCGAGGGCAGCTTTACCGTGTTGCTTGGCCCGTCGGGCTGTGGCAAAACCACGACGCTGCGCTTGATCGCTGGCCTGGACAACGCCAGCAGCGGATCGATTTTTGTGTCCGGCCGGGATGTCACGAATGAGCCACCGTCTCGCCGCAAGCTGGCGATGGTGTTCCAGAACTACGCGTTGTTCCCGCATCTGAGTGTGGCAGACAACATCGTTTTTGGCCTTCAGGTTCGCAAAGCGCCGAAGCAGGAACAATCAGATCGGTTATCGCGCGTCCTCAAGCTTATGGGCCTCGAAAAGTTGCAGGATCGCAAACCATCGCAGCTGTCAGGCGGACAGCAACAGCGCGTGGCTCTGGCTCGTGCGCTAGTAGCGGAAGCGAAAATTTGCCTGATGGACGAGCCGCTGTCGAATTTGGACGCACAGCTGCGGCAGGAGATGCGGCAGGAGCTTCGTGCGCTGCAACAAAAGCTCGGCCTAACGGTTGTCTACGTAACACACGATCAGGCCGAAGCAATGAGTATGGCCGATCAGGTCGTGTTACTAAATCGCGGGCGCATTGAGCAGGTAGGCTCGCCACGTGAAATTTATGCACGACCAACGACTGTCTTTGCGGCACGCTTTATCGGCACGCCGCCGATGAGTGTGATGTCGCTGGAAAACGGGGTTACATCTACTGTGTCTATCCCGCCCCAGAAGGCAACGCATGTGGCAGTGAGGCCTGAACATGTGGCCTTGGGAGGTGACATTCCCGCCGCTATTATTGCCAGCGAGTATCTGGGCGCAGATTCATTGGTACGCTGCCAGATTGGAAGTGCACAGGTCGCTGTGCGCGTTACCGGTCAGCAGGTTTTCACGCCAGGGCAAAAGGTCCAGCTTGCATGGTCGCCTGAGGCGCTGCACTATTTCGACAACGACGGTCAACGCGTCGAGTAACGCAATCCCACTTAAATAAACGGAGGATGACATTATGAAAATCAACTTTACGATCATGCGCTGGGCCCTCGCGACTGCGGTCATTGGCGCAACGGTCAACGCCAACGCTCAGGTCACGGACGTGCCGTTCTATTTCCCGGTGGCCGTAGGTGGTCCGATCACCAAATACATCGATCAGTTCGCCACCGATTTCAACAAAGAAAATCCCACGATCAAGGTCTCGCCAATTTACGCTGGAAGCTACCAGGACACCATCGTCAAGGCGCTGACTGCGAACAAAGCCGGCACACCACCTGTCGCATCGGTGCTGCTGTCAACCGACACGTTCACGTTGATCGACGAAGACGCCATCGTGCCCATCGATAATTTCGTGAAAACGGCTGACGACAAAGTGTGGCTTGCTAGCTTTTACAAGGCGTTTCTGTTGAACGGGCAGATTGGCGGCAAAACCTGGGGTGTTCCGTTTCAGCGCTCCACCGTCGTGATGTACTGGAACAAAGAACTATTCAAGGAAGCGGGACTCGACCCTAACAAGCCACCGCAGACGTGGGCCGAGATGACGGCGATGGCGCAGAAACTCACCAAGAAAGATGCAAGCGGCAAGCCCACACAATACGGCGTGCAAATTCCGTCGAGCGGTTTTCCATACTGGCTGTTTCAGGGGCTCACCACGCAAAACGACGTGATCCTGTCAAATGAGGCCGGAACTCAGACAAAGTTTGACGACCCCAAGGTGATTGAGGCATTGCAGTACTGGATAGATCTGTCCAAAAAGTACGGCGTGCATCCAAGCGGCATCGTGGAATGGGGCACGACCCCGAAAGATTTCATGGAGAAAAAGGCGGCCATGATCTGGACGACCACCGGGAATCTGACAAATATCCGCAGCAACGCCAAATTTGATTTTGGCGTAGCGATGTTGCCAACCGGCAAAAAGCGTGGATCACCCACCGGCGGCGGAAATTTCTACATTTTCAAGAAAGCTACATCCACACAGCAAGCGGCCGCATTCAAATTCGCGAAGTGGCTAACGCAGCCTGAACGTGCAGCTCAGTGGGGCATAGAAACAGGATATGTGGCCGTATCGCCCGCCGCTTGGGACACGGTTGCACTCAAAAAATATGCGGCTGAGTTTCCACCGGCGACGGTAGCGCGCGATCAGTTGCAATACGCGGTTGCGGAATTTTCAACGCACGACAATCAGCGCGTCACCAAGGCGCTAAACGACGGCTTGCAAGCTGCATTGACGGGCAGTAAAACGGCGGAAGCCGCGATGAAGGATGCTCAGCGCGAAGCAGAGCGGCTATTGAAGTCGTACAAATAGACGCTTGCCTCTCGGACAATCCATAGTGAAAATCGCGTGAACCGCCAACATCAGGCACAGGCTTGGCTGATGTTGCTGCCAGCGCTAGTTCTGCTGGTAGCGTTCACACACTACCCGGCAGTGGCGACGATCATCGACAGCTTTATGTCGACGCCGAAGCCCAATCGCCCGAGCGTATTTGTGGGCCTCGACAACTACGCCTCCATGATCGAGGATCCGATTTTCTGGCAGGCGTTACGCAATAACTTGTGGTTTGCGCTGGCGACGATTCCGCTGTCCGTTGGATTGGCCTTGGCAATGGCGCTATGGGTGAATACGCGCATGGTCGGGCGCGGCTTCTTGCGAATGGCGTACTTCACGCCGACCGTTTTGCCGATGATCGCTGTGGCCAATATCTGGCTATTTTTCTACACGCCGAGCTACGGGCTGCTGGAGCAAATCGGTGGTTTGTTTGGACTGCCGTCGCACAACTGGTTGGGAGATAAATCAACCGCGCTGGCAAGCATCACCGTCGTCGCGGTTTGGAAAGAGGCGGGATTCTTCATGATCTTTTATCTTGCCGCCCTTCAAAGCATCAGTCCAAGCTTGCGCGAGGCGGCTGCGATCGAAGGGGCGGGGCGATGGTTCTTTTTTCGGCGCGTGCTTTGGCCTTTGTTGATGCCGACCACAATTTTTGTGCTGGTGAATGCGGTGATCAATGCGTTTCGCATGGTCGATCACGTCGTCGTGATGACGCGCGGCGGGCCGGACAACGCAACGAGTTTGCTGCTTTATCACCTCTATGAAGTGGGCTTCAAGTATTGGGATCAAGGTTATGCAGCCGCGATCACCGTCGTGCTGATCGGCACGCTCGCGACCGTGGCGCTGGTGCAGTTTTTTGTGCTGGACAAGAAGGCACATTACTGAGATGTCCGCGCCCGCATTTCAGCAAAAGGCATCTATCGTCGACACGGTAGCAGCGTGGCTGCTGGCGGTGCTGTGGATATTGCCGCTCGCCTACGCGGTGTGGACGGCCTTTCATCCGTCCGAGTTCTCAGCAAAATTTGTACTCTCTGCGCCATTGACGCTCGAGAACTTCGAGCGTGCGTGGACAGCCGCGCCGTTCGCCCGATACTTCTTCAACACAACCTTACTGGTTGCGATGATTTTGGTGGCGCAGTTGGTACTGTGCACATTAGCCGCCTACGCTTTCGTCCGCTACGAGTTTCGTGGCAAAAACATTGTCTTCGCATTGGTGTTGGTGCAGCTCATGATCATGCCCGACATTCTGCTGGTCGAGAATTACAAGACGATGAGCCAGCTCGGGCTGATAGATACGCTAATTGGTATCGGTTTACCGTACTTCGCATCGGCCTTCGCAATCTTTCTACTACGACAAACCTTCAAGGGCATTCCAAGGGAATTGGTCGAGGCTGCTACGATGGAAGGCGCGTCTACGCTGCAAATTTTGTGGCGTGTTTATGTGCCGCTGGCAAAGCCTGTTTACGTTGCCTTCGCACTCGTCTCCGTCAGTTATCACTGGAACAATTTTCTGTGGCCACTGGTCGTGACGAATTCTGTAAATTCGCGCCCTCTAACTGTCGGTTTACAAGTGTTTGCATCGACTGACCAGGGGATTGACTGGTCGATCATTACCGCCGCCACTCTGATCACCGCCGCGCCATTGCTGGCGGCGTTTTTGCTGTTCCAGCGACAATTTGTTCAGTCCTTCATGCGAGCAGGCATCAAATGAAAATCATTACCTGGAACGTTCAGTGGTTCTGCGGGATTGATGGCGTGATCGACATTGAGCGTGTCGTAAAGGACGCGCGCGACATGGCGGATTTCGATGTGATTTGCATGCAAGAGGTCGCGGTTAATTACCCACGGCTCGAGGGTAACGCTTCGCACAACCAACCGGAAATTCTCAAATCTCTGTTGCCCGGTTTTGAAGTATTTTTTGGTGCGGCGGTGGATGAATTGGGCCCTGATGGCAAATCACGCCAGCGCTTCGGCAACCTGATCGCAACACGATTTCCGGTGACACAGGTGCGTCATCACACGCTTCCCTATCCAGCCGACGCAACGCCGGGGGGCGTACGCAGCATGCCGCGAATGTGTACCAACGCAACGGTGATGACGCCGCTTGGCCCTGTCCGGTTTATGACGACGCATCTTGAGTTCTATTCGCCGCCCATGCGGATGGCGCAAGCGCAAGAACTTTTGCGACTGCATCGTGAAGGTTGTGCACACGCCGCCACGCCGCCGCTGGTTGACGATACTGGTTCGGCGTTTCAGAGCAAGCCGCACACACCGCATTGCATCCTCACGGGTGACTTTAACTTTGACACTGACAGTGCTGAATACGCGTTACTGAATGAGCATGAAGGTGGCGCAAATACACTTCACGACGCATGGACGCTCGCACGCCCCGAGGTGCCACACGCGCCAACTTTTCGTCTGCATGATCGCCGTTACGGCCCTGAGCCGATAGCGTGCGACTTTATGTTTGTCAGCGATACGCTAGCGCCGCGCGTCAAACGTATGAAAGTCAATCTCGATACGCGGTTCTCAGATCACCAACCGGTGCTACTTGAGCTTGGCTAACGCGTCCTGCCGCTACGTGATGATCGCTGCGACGCTCGCGCTAGCTGCGTCACAAACATTCGCATGGACAATTAAAGCTCGCGAGCTGGTCGATGTCGAAATAGCACCGAGCGGCACATTAACCATTCTCGTTAGCGCGCCCGCCACAGAATCGCCGGGTTTGTATCAATGGGAGTCTGGCGTCGTTACCCCAAAAAAACTCTGTGCAATCAACGCTCCGTCATTCTTTTCGTTCAACCGTCGCATCGTAATTGAACGCATTCACAGCGAACACGATTCGTTGCGCCTCTACGACGCCGCTAGCTGCTCCCTGTTAGGTCAAATCAATACAGCGGGTCGCGTGATCGACGCCGATGCGCAAGGCGCACTGGCTGCTGTCGCGATTCAATATCCTGATGAGGAACGTGCACTCGAACTCTATTCAAAACACGGGAAACGTATCGCCAAAACCGAGGTCGGCCGGAATGTGGAGCTTGGCTTCGCGCCTGATGGAAAAACACTTTTGAACTTTGATTTAAGCGACGCCGCCAACGCAAACACCAACGCCAGTTGGAAGTTGCGTTCGCTTAAGCGAAGTGAATCTCCGAAATGGATGAACAAAGGGGAACTGACATTCATTCCTGGTGCAGAGTATGTGAAGCAATATTCAGAAGGCGCGATGTCTATCGTGCCTTGGTCAACGGGCAAACCGAAGTACACGATACCGATAGCGCGCACCGTAAGGGTGCGTCAACTTTCAGCAGACGGGCGTTACGGCGTAGTTCACGAGCGATTGAGTCTGACCGATTCTGTGGCGTGGCTTGACTTTGCGACGGGTACGCGCGTGCAATTGGGCGAAGGCAGTATTGATCACGCTGCGATTAACGCCAGCGGAACCCAAGTAGCGTGGACCGAGCGAGGTGGACAACTGAGCGACGAGGTCACCGTTATGCGCGCAGACGTAAAGCCGATGGGTAGGATCGCACTGGAAAACTAACGGCAAATCGCACCCAACGCCGGCAATCACGCATACACTCCGGCTGGCTGTGCTCGCGTGGCGCTAAACCGTCACGCATTTCGTCTCTATAGTCTTAATATCAGCACAGCTATGTGCACACTCAACACAGGGGAGAACTAAAAAGTGGATTTCGCAAAATTAATAGAACGCGCAAAGTCGATCATCCTTTCACCAAAGACCGAATGGGAAAAGATCGCGGCTGAAACAGCTGACGTAAAGTCACTGTTTACGGGCTACGCCATGATTTTGGCGCTCATCCCGGCGGTCTGTGGCCTGTTAGGCTCGACACTCATTGGAGTCTCGCTGCCGATTGTTGGCACCATCCGTACACCCATCGGTAGCGCCCTCATCAGCATGGTATTAGGTTACGTTTTGGGCCTTGCCGCGATTTATGTCGTGTCACTGATTGTTACTGCGCTTGCACCAACCTTTGACGGTCAAAAAGACCCCGTTGCAGCGCTGAAATTGGTGGTTTATTCGTCAACACCGGTGTGGCTTGCCGGCGTGTTTTCGCTAATTCCAATGCTCGGAGTACTTGGCATCATCGCTGGGCTGTACGGACTTTATCTGCTCTATCTCGGTCTTTCGCCGTTGATGAAAAATCCCCAAGAAAAATCTATTGGTTACACAGCGCTGATCGTTGTCTGCTACATCGTTGTCGCAATGATCATGGGCCTGATTGTCGGAGCCGTCGCTGGCACTGGCGCGATGATGCGCGGTCGCTTTTAGACCGAACTGCCCACGTAGAGAAAAGGCCGCAATTGCGGCCTTTTTCTATTCGGTTTCCGTCGAATGCGGAAGCTCCGAATACGGCATCTGAGCGTCGGGAGGAAGAATCATTCCCGATCCGAACATTCGTTCACGCCGCGATTGCACCTTACTGTGGTGCAAAAAACGCTCCAGTTCGCCAAGCCCGCGCCTGTACACATCGCGCTTGAATTCGATGACACCGTCCAAATCGACCCAATAGTCGGTCCAGCGCCAGGCATCAAACTCGGGGCGAGTATCGGCGCGCAGGTTCAAATCGCTGTCGCGACCGACCAGCCTGAGCAAATACCAAATCTGTTTTTGCCCACGATAGTTGCCGCGCCATTCACGCTTTATCCACGTGGATGGCACTTCGTAGCGCAACCAGTCCCGGGTTCTCCCGAGAATCCTTACATGATCCGGCCGTAAGCCAACCTCTTCCTGGAGTTCACGGAACATGGCATCTTCTGGGCTTTCGCCCAGATTAATTCCCCCTTGCGGAAACTGCCATGAATGTTCACGTATCCGTTTACCCCAAAAAACCTGGTTTCTGTGATTGACAATCACAATGGCGACGTTCGGCCGGAAGCCGTCTTTGTCCAACATACGCCATCCAATACATCTATTTGGATTGATTGTCACATACGTTTGATGAAGTTCATAGCGGGCCGCCCTCCTACGGCTTATGAAGGTATGCCGCAAGGCACGGGTACGGTGTCAAGTCAATTGAATCAATTCCATATTTCTACTATTATTGAAATATGGAAACAAAAGACGCCGCCGCACTGCTCGCCTCGTTAGCGCAGCCCACACGCCTTGACGTTTTTCGAGCGCTGGTCGTGGCAGGCGATTCGGGGCTGGCCGCGGGCACGCTCGCCGAACAATTGGGAGTCAGCGCGCCCGTGCTGTCGTTCCACCTAAAAGAGTTGCGTGTCAATTCCCTTATCGACAGCGAACAACAAGGCCGATTTGTCATTTATCGCGCCCGCTACGACACCATGAACGCGCTGCTCGCATTCATGACTGAAAACTGCTGCGCCGGGAGCAAGCCTGCTGACGGTGCTGATTGCTGCCTTCCCGTCAAGACCTCCACGGGAGCTGCCCAATGAAACGATTTCACGTCCACGTCGCCGTCGAAGATTTGGCCAACAGCATGCGCTTTTACAGCGCTCTATTCGGCGCTCAACCCACCGTTGAAAAGTCAGACTACGCGAACTGGATGCTTGACGATCCGCGCATCAATTTTGCGATATCGAGGTGCGGCTCAAAGCAAGGCATCAACCACCTCGGATTTCAAGTGGACTCCAGCGAAGAACTCGCCGCATTGCAAACCCAGCACGAAGCCGCAGAGCTATCAATGTTCAACGAAGGCAACACACAATGCTGTTATGCGCAAAGCAGGAAGCATTGGCTGACGGACCCGCAGGGCATCGCTTGGGAGATCTATCACTCGATGGGCGAAGTCAAAACCTATAACGGTGAGGATGACTCGGCAACGCCCGCCAAATCGGACTCAGCGTGTTGCAGCCCAAGCGATCCTACACGCGCAACGCTGCTGCCGCGCCGCAAGTCAGTGCCGAAAAACCAGCCACCGCACAGTGCTCGACAGCCTGCTGTCCCGCGCCGGCAGCTGCATAAGCATTGTTTCAACAGCATGCCATCATGATTGATCGACCCTACAGCGTCCGCTTCCTGTGCGCATTGAGTCTACGCAGACCCCGCAGCAGTTGTTCGAAGCGATGAACAAAAGCACGCAGCATTTCATAAAGTGTTCCAGCAAATCGCTGCGCGAATGCGATTGTTCGCCGCACTGCCATTTGAGTCGCTTGACGCGTTGGCGATACGGGCGCGAACTGAAAGCCATCGGCAACACGTCAACCCTCGCCGCGTAATGCCAGCGCCAGCTATACACCTTGGCAAGCGCCTTGCAGCAGAAGCGCTGGGATCGTTACTGCTGGCGTGCGTCGTCATCGGCAGCGGCATCATGGCCGAGCGTCTGGCGGCGGGTAATGCCGGCGTCGCGCTTCTCGGCAACACGCTGGCAACCGTCACTTTACTCGGCGTTCTGATCTACACGCTAAGCCCGATTTCCGGCGCGCATTTCAACCCGGTGGTATCACTCGTCAACTGGTTGCGTCGAGAGTTGAGTGCCCGCGACTTCATCGCCTACACACTCACCCAAATCCTCGCCATGCTCGCAGGCGCAATGCTCGCGCACGCGATGTTCGGGCTTGCGCTCGTGCAGAGCTCCGCGCATGTGCGCTCGAGCGTCGGCGAGGGCATCGGCGAATGCGTCGCTACCTTCGTTTTACTGTTCACCATTCTTGGAACAGTCCGCCGAAATCCCGACCTGACCGCGCTCACTGTCCCCGCAGCGATTGCCGCAGGCTACTGGTTCACCTCCTCCACCTCGTTCGCCAATCCGGCGATCACGATTGCGCGCTCAATCACCGATTCGTTCTCCGGCATCGCGCCTGAGAGCATTGGACTTTTTGTGATTGCGCAGTGCCTTGGCGCAGCGCTGGCGTGGATCGTGACGCGAGCATTTTGGGGTGCCGATTCAGCCTGACAGCTTTTTCTAAAAAATAACTACTGTACTTCGGCTCGACGAGGTTTAGCGCTCAAGTCGACAAGCGAACATTTGTGCTTATAGCCCTAATGCCGTGGTACTTTCAGCCAAAAGCTGATAGTGGATTGCGTGTGCAATCGCTGTGCGCTAGGCCCAAATCTGCCAGAGCTAGCGTCGCGGCACGCAAAGGCCTATTATTTTGTAAATCGAGCGGGGTAGATGCTCAATGCGCACCAATTCGGAGTAGAAGCTTATATGACTCTGTTTCGACCTAGCCAGGTCAATACTGTGCAGGCTGCTGCATGTTCCCTTTGGAGTGACGATGATGCTGAATCGCGAT
This sequence comes from Burkholderiales bacterium, assembly GCA_038223495.1. Lineage (GTDB taxonomy): Bacteria > Pseudomonadota > Gammaproteobacteria > Burkholderiales > Casimicrobiaceae > Casimicrobium. The sequence goes on from JBBRGY010000014.1 coordinate 12,323, forward strand.
AGCCAATACACCGGACAAATGCGACTTGAGACGCTCGCGGACCGGGTCGCCACATTGCCTGATTTAGTTACCACTTCGCGGCGCGCTGCGACGCGTAAACCGTCGATCGTACTGCTGAACAACGCCGACGGGGGCTCGGCCTGGCACGTACGCAACGCGATCTTCGGCTTGATTTTTTTTGTTGTCAGCCTCGCCTCCGCCGGATGGGCTTCAGCAGCCACCTTCAATGTGAACACATTGAACGACACTCATGCTGTTAACCCCGCCGCGGGAACCGGACTGGATAGCACCGGCAAGATTTCGTTGCGCTCCGCTCTCGAGGTGGTGCAAAGCATCGGCGGGACACAGACGATCAATCTCCCAGCCGGAACCTACAACCTTTCCCTGGGTAGGATCCTTTTTGGCGACGTCCCCACAGTCGTAACCATCGCGGGAGCTAGTGCGGCGACCACGATTATCAACATGACGACGACCGCGCAAGACCGCATTTTCTTAATCGGTACGACGGGGTTGCAGGCCGATGCCCACACCTCGATCAGCAATGTGCAATTTAAGGGCGGCAAGCTTACCGCCGACGACTACGGCTGAGGCGCCATCATTGCGGGCGGGCCCAACAATAGTCTGACTCTGACCAACTGCATCTTCCAGAACAACACGATCGACGCAGCCGCCCCCGCAGTTGGCGGCCCTCGCTCGGGGGGCGCTGTGCGTTACAACGGTGGCGGGTCGCTCACAATCACCAGCAGCGCATTCAACAATAATTCCACCACCCTTTCAGGCGGAGTCGGCGGCGCGGTCAGCTATTTTTTGGAGAACCTCGCCAGCGCTGGGAGTGGCGCGGTCACGATCACGAATTCGACGTTCACGAACAATAGTGTGACGGCGACGGGCTCGACCGGCGGTGCGCTCGATGTCTCGGCACAGGGTCGCCTTACCTCAGGTGTGACATTCGCAGTTTCCGTCTTGCGAAATACGTTCAGCGGCAACGCTGCTAACGGCAGTTCGGGCAGCGGTGGCGCGATCTCGGTCACCAACAGCTTCGATGTCGGCAACACGGCGCAGTTCAACTACAACCGCATCGTCGGCAATACCTCGAATGTCGCTCCGAGTGCGATGGCCGTGGCCGGCGGCAGCCAGGGAAACGTCGACGCCACTGACAATTGGTGGGGCGTGAACACCGGCCCCGGCACCACAGCAGCGAAATTAGGGGCCGGTGGCGGAACCTTTAGTCTGGGCACCTGGTTGCAATTGAAAACCACTGCCGGAACCAATCCCCTAGTGACCAATCAGGCGTCATCACTGACTGCCAGCTTCCTGAGCAATTCCGGTGGTGGTGCGATCTCCAGTACTAATCTGACGGCCCTGATCGGCCAGCCGGTTACGTGGAGCGGCATCGGCGGCACGGTCACTGGCCAACAGACGATCATCCAGGCGGCGGGCACTGCGACGGCGATCTATAACGAGACCGCCGGGGTTGCGGGCACTCACAGCACTACCGCAGTTGTGGACAACGGGCCTGCGAGCGGGTCGGTGAACACCGCCGCCTTCACGGTGAATAAGGCCAACGTCATCACCACGATCACCTCCGACACACCCGATCCCACTGTCACAGGGCAGGTCGTCACCGTTAACTATACTGTGGCCGGATCATCTGGCAATTCGCCAACGGTACCGACGGGCAATGTCAGCGTTTCCGACGGCGTCAACAGCGCCAGCGGGACCGTCGCCGCCGGTTCGGTAGCGGTGACTTTGTTCACCGCAGGCGCGCGCACGCTCACCGCGACCTATCCGGGGGACGCCAACTTTAACGCGAGCCCTGCCTCGCCTGCTGCCCCGCATCAGGTCAACAAGGCTGACACCACCGTCGCGATCACTTTGGACACACCGGACCCGTCCAACGCAGGGCAGGCGGTCACCGTTAATTACACCGTGAGCGTCAGCGCGCCCGGATTGGGCACGCCGACGGGGAATGTCACCATCAGCGACGGAGCGGACTCGGCCATCGGCAATCTCACCACTGGCAGCGTCACCCTGAACACCGCTGGCAATCGCACGCTCACCGCCACCTACAGCGGCGATGCGAAATACAACGCCAGCGCAGCTTCCCCCGGCGCGGCGCACGTGGTGAGGCCGGTGGTGACCTTCAGCGCTGCGAACATCCTGACAAATGCGTCGACCGTGACGATCAATGGGGCGGGTTTCTCGACCACGGCGGCGAACAATTCCGTGGCCTTCAGTGGCGGGGCGACGGGGACAGTCAGCACGGCGACGGCGACGCAACTGACCGTGACGGGCGTGGCCGGTCTCACGGTCGGGAATCTCACGGCGATCGTCACGACCAACACAATAAGCAGTGGCGCGGCGGTGCAGGTGGCAACCGTGGTCGCGCCGCCGCCGCCCACCGTGACCGCGATCAATCCGACCGCCGGCCCGACTGCGGGTGGCACACTAGTCATGATCACCGGCACCAACTTCACCGGCGCGAATGGCGTGACGATCGGCGGCGCGGTAGCCACAGGCCTGACCATCACCGCGACCTCGATCACCGCAACAGCGCCAGCCCACGCGGCGGGCACGGCGAGTGTCGTGGTGACCACGCCCGGAGGCGGCTCCAACGCGGCGAACACGCTCTACACCTACGTTGCACCGCCGACGCTCGCCGCATCCAAGCTCGTCTCCGTTGACAACGGCACGAGTTACAGCGCAAGTTCCAGCGCCCCGCCGGGAACGAGCCTCATTTACAAAATCATCGCCAGCAACACGAGCACAGCATCGGCGACCCAGGTGCAGTTCATTGATGCGTTGCCTGCAGGGGTAACAATAGTGGCGGGGAGCGGGAAATTCGCGACCGCTACGGCGACAACTTATGCGTCGGCTACCGGTTTGACCGAAGGCGCCGGTGGATACGCGGTGAGCGCAGGCAGCGTTGCCTACAACCCGGGAGGCGCGGCTGGCTCGGTCGCTGCGAGCGGCACGCTCGTGCTGTTCTTCAAAGTAACGATCAACAACGCAGCCACCGGTACGCTAACGAACAACGTCACCGTCAACTACAACGATGCGATTGGCAACGCGCAGCCGGCTGCGACCGGAAGTGCCGCAGTGACGGTTCAGAAGGCAAACCAGACGCTTTCCTTCGGCGCCCCGCCCGCTGCGCCGTTCGCGGTCGATGCCACGGCCACGGTCGTGGCCACCAGTGCGAATCCGAACTCCGGCAACGCGATCACTTTTACGAGCCTGACGACCGCAGTATGCAGTGTCAACAGCGGGAGCGGGTTGGTCACCGGTGTCACCATCGGCACGTGCACAATAGCGGCCAACCAATTGGGCAATGCGGGCTACAACCCCGCCGCGCAAGTCACGCAGAGCTTCTCCGTGAGCGCAGCCTGCAATCTGGATATCAACGGCGACAGCGGCATTAACGCGGATAAAGATGGCGTGCTGCTGAGTCGCTATCTGCTTGGCTTCCGCGGCGCATCGCTAATTGCCAATGTACCTCTCGGCTTGGGTCGTGCGGATGCCGTGGCCGTTGAGAATTTCATTGGCACCGGCTCGCAATACGACGCATTTGGTCGCACCGCTCTCGCGCCGACCGCGCACCGCGATGGCATCGTGTTGGTTCGCCTGATGCTTGGCGTGCCGGATGCTTCGCTGCTCGGCGGATTGACCGTGCCGGCGGGCGCTGCGTATACCCAAGGTTCAACCGTTCGCGCCAACGTCAATCGGCGGTGCGGCACGACGTTTTAAACAGCGTTGGTAGTTGATCGCATATTCAGCACTAGCGCTGTGTGAGATTCGTAAACGTTTGGCGCGACAGACGTCGTGCCAGTGCCGTCGCGGAGCAACACGGACCTGAGCGCGCGGGTGTCTCAAATGGCGCTGATCGTGAATTACGTCCAACCGCGACATTAGTTTTTTAGTCAACAGCTTTTTACCTAATGCATAGCAAACCACGCCTGAAACAAGTTTTTGGCTTAAGTCGAGTTTCGTATTTTCATTCGTCCGGCCCCTATATAAAATGGATTTCAGCATAAAAGTCGTAGTGGCTTCGTCCGAGCGGTTCGGCTTTGAACGTGCCGCAATCTGGATTCGCTTGGAGACCGCTCCCAAAATTCAAGCGAATTCCCGCGAATTTCTCACACGATGTCTAGCTAACATCACTGCATGACGCAAAACATCGCTGCCGCCATGGCTCCAATCCTTTACCGACCGCAGCTCAGCAACGCGGCTCGCCCGTCCACGTTCGAGGTCGCAACCAAAGACGAGCACGGCGTT
>JBBRGY010000015.1:0-16362 GCA_038223495.1 Burkholderiales bacterium
CTGACCAGATTCAGTGGATGGAAGGGAAAGACGACATCGACTACATGCAGCCGATCGTTGCCGATGCTGAGGCCGGTTTCGGTGGCGTGTTGAATGCATTCGAGCTCATGAAATCGATGATCGACGCGGGCGCTGCTGGCGTTCACTTTGAAGATCAACTCGCCAGCGTCAAGAAATGCGGCCACATGGGCGGCAAAGTGCTCGTGCCGACGCGCGAAGCCGTTGAAAAGCTCTACGCAGCGCGTTTTGCGGCTGACGTGATGGGCACGCCGACAGTGCTCCTCGCTCGCACCGATGCCGAAGCAGCCGATTTGCTCACTAGCGACGTGGATGAAAATGATCGTCCGTTCTGCACTGGCGAGCGCACGATGGAAGGCTTCTACAAAACCCGTCCGGGCTTTGATCAGGCGCTGTCGCGCGGTCTAGCTTATGCGGCGGTTGCCGATTTGATCTGGTGTGAAACTGGCAAGCCTGATCTCAAATTTGCGCGTGATTTCGCTGAAGGCATTCAGAAGAAATTCCCCGGCAAGATGCTGGCTTACAACTGCTCGCCCTCGTTCAACTGGAAGAAAAATCTCGACGAATCGACGATTGCCAAATTCCAGCGCGAACTCGGCGCAATGGGCTACAAGTTCCAGTTCATCACGCTGGCTGGTTTCCACAGTTTGAACTACTCAATGTTCAACCTCGCACACGGCTACGCCAAGAACAACATGACGGCGTTCGTCGAGTTGCAAGAGGCCGAATTCGCGGCCGCCGCGCACGGATTCACGGCGGTGAAACATCAGCGCGAAGTGGGCACCGGTTACTTCGACGCGGTGACGCAAGTCATTCAGGGTGGCCAGAGTTCGACCACGGCGCTGCACGGCTCCACCGAAGATGAGCAATTCTTTGAAGAGAAGAAGCCAGCGCTCAAACTTGCCGTTGGTCAAAACGACTAGCCGCACGAAAAGAGGGCTGCTTGAGGCGCAGCCCTACGACGGAGAGGTCTAGGGTTTTCCCTGCACCAAAAAAGAGATAAATGCCCGAAAAAGGCTTGTAACTCTTCTATACGACCTTATAATCCGTCTTGATTTCCTCGAGGAGGAGGGAACCCTTCAGCCCGCGCCGCGTTTATTCGCCCGCGGGCTTTTTTCTGTCTGGACCGGTCGGAATGTAGGGGCGGCGAGGCCAGAAAATATTCGCAGCTTTGCCGATAAGTTTTTATAGCTCCCGCCCGCCTAGAGGGCCGTTGCGACCGGCGCTAACGCCTTCTGCCACCGCTCAAACGGCAATTTGTACTCCGCCTGTAATGCTCGGGCACGCGCCTGAATGGCGCGATTGTCTAAGGGTGGCAGCGGCGATTTGGTCGCGATCACGGTGACGTTCTCAGTGGCAATCGCGGGCAGCAAAACGATGTTATCCGTGCCGAAAACGGCGCGCAGTCTGCGCAGCCCCCCGCGATAGCGCGTGACACTGCTCCACATATTCGCCACGAACACGCCGCGCGCCTTCAACGTGGTGTGCGCTGCTGCATAAAAATCAGCCGATTCCAGCGTGCCCACCCGACCGCGTCCGTCGTAACAGTCCACCCAGATCCAGTCGACGCTCGAAGCCGGACGCTCAGTAATCACTTTAGCCGCGTCGCCAAGCGTCAACACCACGCGCGGATCGTCCGCAGGCAACGGAAACGCAGAATGCGTCAACGCCATGACATCAGCTCGCAATTCAACAATTTCCATGCGTTTGATCGATGCTTCCCAATGCGCCAGCGCCCAGCGCGGCAGCGAGCCTACGCCAAGTCCGGCGACATAAACATGCTTCGGTGGCGGCGTGAATAGCAGTGCCGCGCACATGTCCTGCGCGTAGCCGAGCGCAAGCTCGGCCGGACGGCTGATGCGCATGCGCCCCTGCACCCATTCCGACCCAAAGTGAAGCGTGCGAAAACCATGTTGTTCTGAGATGAGGAGGTCGGACATTGAGGCATGGCGCGAGCCAAAGGGTTTACTTGAAGGGCGCTATTGTCTCCAATCCGCGTCCGGACGGTTGCGCGGGCGATGCGCAAACCCGCTGCCCGCTTAAAATGACTGTTTCTCCTTCCGAGAGTTGCTCTTTTATGGCTCATCCAGCATCTGTTTCCAAACCCATTCTCGCTGCTGTGCCAGCATCTACTGTGCCCGCCGCCTCCGTGCTGTCCACCGTTCCGGAAATCATTGCCGATCTAAAAGCGGGTCGCATGGTCATTCTGGTCGACGAAGAAGACCGTGAAAACGAAGGCGATTTGGTTCTTGCTGCCGAGTTTGTGACGCCCGAGGCGATCAACTTCATGGCCAAACATGCGCGTGGCCTCATCTGCTTGACGTTGACGCAGGAGCGATGCGAGCAGCTTAATTTGCCGCTGATGACGTCCTCGAATCGTTCAGGCTTCGGAACCAACTTCACACTGTCAATTGAAGCGGCGGAGGGCGTTTCGAGCGGTATTTCGGCAGCGGATCGCGCGCTCACGGTTAAAGCCGCCGTTGCGTTCAATGCGAAGCCGACCGACATCGTGCAGCCCGGCCATATTTTTCCAGTGATGGCGCAACCGGGCGGCGTGCTCATGCGCGCGGGTCATACCGAAGCGGGCTGCGATCTGACCCGCATGGCCGGTCTCACATCTGCCTCCGTGATTTGCGAGGTCATGAAAGACGACGGCACGATGGCGCGCTTGCCTGATCTGCTCGTCTTTGCCAAAGAACACGGCCTAAAAATTGGTGCGATCACCGATCTTATTCAGTATCGCGCAGCGCAAGAGAACCTTGTGGAGTGCGTCGGCGAACGTCCGCTGCAGACTGCGCAAGGCGAATTCACGCTCAAAGTCTTCCGCGAAAAGCTCTCCTCTGCGACCCATCTGGCGATTGTCAAAGGCGCACCCACGCCAGGCTGCGAAACGGTGGTGCGCGTCCATGAGCCGCTATCAGTCATCGACACGCTAGACGCGAATAGCGCCGTGCATTCGTGGAGCGTGCCGAACGCGCTGGCGCGGCTGCAAAAGGCTGATGCTGGCGTTTTGGTGCTATTGCATCAAAGCGAATCAGCGGACGCCCTGTGTGATCGCGCTTTGAACGTGAAGCCACTGAATGCACACAAGATGGATTTGCGCACTTACGGCATTGGCGCGCAAATTTTGCGAGCGCTCAACGTCGGCAAGATGCGTGTCCTCGCTCGTCCGCGTCGCATGCCCTCAATGACAGGTTTCGAGCTTGACGTAGCGGCTTACGAAGAACAACAAGAACACTGAAAGTACGGTTATGTCTCTACAGCCCCTCATGAAACTTCGCGGCTCAGGTTTGCGCGTCGGAATTGTTACCGCACGTTTTAACGCTCCGATCTGCGAAAAATTGCTGACTGGTGCCAAAAAAGCACTTGCCGAAATGGGCGTTGAACCCAGCGACATCGCCGAGGTCACCGTGCCCGGTGCTCTGGAGATTGCGTTTGCGTTGCAGGCGTTCGCGAGCACGGAGGAATTCGATGCGTTGATCGCCTTAGGTTGCGTGATCAAGGGCGACACCTATCACTTCGAAATCGTCTGCAACGAATCCGCCGCTGGCATCACGCGTGTTGGCCTTGAGCTTGACGTTGCGATCGGCAACGGTGTGCTCACGACGTACACGGATGAGCAGGCCGATATTCGCGCGGAACAAAAAGGCTATGAGGCTGCGCAAGCTGCCGTTGAGATGGCGCTACTGCAAGAGTGGACGCATTCGAAATTTGGTGAATCCTGATCATGGCATCCGCTGAACCATCGCAACCGCAACAATCGCCACCAACAAAACCGAAACCAAAATCGGCCCGCCGCTGGGCACGTGAATTTGCGCTTCAGGGGCTCTATGAGTTTTATGTTGCCGAACATGATCCGACATCGATCCGCCTTCGCACTGAAAGTGACGAAGACTTCAAGCGTTGCGACAAAGCCTTCTTTCGTGAAATGTGGCAGGGCTTAACGGTCGACTGGGAAGCACTCGTCGTTATCGCGCAACCGCATGTAGATCGGCCGTTTGCGCAGATCAGCCCGATTGAACGCGGCATCATCCTGATAGGAACGTGGGAGTTGAAATCTCGGCTCGACATTCCATATCGCGTGGCGATCAATGAATCGGTTGAGCTCGCCAAAAGCTTCGGCGGCACTGACGGTCACAAATGGGTCAACGGCGTGCTCGATAAGGTCGCGCCGATTTTGCGTCCAGATGAAGTGGCTGCGTCGAAGCCAGCGCGGCGTCAATAGCTGCAATCGCTCGATGACCGAATTCGAGCTGATCGCGAGGTACTTCTCGCGACCCAAGCAATCGGCGATGCTAGGAAATGGAGATGACTGCGCGGTGATAGCTCCGTCTTCGGGCCACGCGTTCGCAGTCACGACCGACACGTTGGTCGAAGGGCGTCATTTCCTTCCGACGATTGACCCGTACAAGCTGGGTCGTCGTGTTGTGCACGTCAATTTGAGCGATCTAGCAGCGATGGGCGCGAATCCCCGTTACGTATTGTTATCGCTTACGCTGCCGCAGATCGACGAAGCGTGGATCGCAAAGTTTTCTGAAGGGCTGTGGGCGGCGTTCGATCAATTCGGCGTGGAATTGATCGGTGGCAACACCACTCGCGGTCCGCTTGCAATCGCATTGACCGCGATGGGGGACGTCGTGCCCGGCGAGGCGTTGCTGCGCAGCGGCGCAAAACCCGATGACGAGCTTTGGGTGAGCGGGCCGCTGGGCGATGCGGGCTGGGCACTTTACTGCATGATTGGCGAGATCAAGGGCGAGGCGAGCGCTGCGCAAATCGCGAAATATGAATGTCCTGAAGCGCGCGTCGCGCTCGGCATTGCGCTGCGCGGCATCGCGACCAGTTGCATTGACATTTCGGATGGATTGTTGAGCGAAGCAGAGCATCTTGCCGATGCATCCCGCGTGACCATCAATATCAACTTTGCCGCCATTCCAACAAACCTCAGCGAGCAACTAGCATCGGCCGAGCATGCGGCCCAAGCGCGGCACTGCCTGCTTTCAACCGGGGACGCCTATGAGCTTTTGTTCACGGCGCCTGTGGCGCAGCACGCTGTGGTGTCTAAGCTGCTGTGGGCGCAAGGGCTTGACGGTGCTTGCATCGGTCGCGTCACCGCGTCAGACTCAGCCGCCAAAGTTCGCGTGCTGGATGCACAATCACGTCCAATGGACATCGACATCAAAGGCTGGGATCATTTTGCATGAGTGACACCCCCGTCGTTCCAATGTCCGCGCGGCCGGTCAAACCCACGTTGCGTTTCATGTTGTCGCATCCGGCACATGTGATTTCGCTTGGCCTCGGTACCGGGCTCGCACCGTTCGCGCCAGGTACTTTTGGGACGTTGCTTGGACTCGTAGCGACACGTTGGCTGCAACCGATGGTGGGCGACGACGCATTCTTTATCGGGCTCGCGGTGGCGTTCATCGTTAGTCTCTGGGCGGCAGGTGTGACGGGACGGGCGCTTGGCGAAAGCGATCACGGCTCCATCGTGTCGGACGAAGTGATCGCGATGGCGCTGATCACGGCCATGCTGCCGGGCGCGATGTGGAAACAGGTGGGGGCTTTCCTGTTGTTTCGTATTCTCGATATTCGAAAACCCGGTCCGATCGGATGGGCAGATCGCCATGTCAAAGGCGCGTTTGGCGTGATGCTTGATGATCTCATTGCAGCAGCGATCACGCTCTTTGTATTCGCTTTGTGGATTCGTATATTTTGAGTCGGTCAGATGCACGCATTGTTTGATGAATGGCTGAAACTTGCGGAATACGTCGGCACTATTTGTGTGGCCGAGAAGCGCGTGATCGCAGGCGCCGAGAGCTGCACCGGCGGCCTGATCACCGCCGTGCTCACTAGCGTTAGCGGTTCATCGGGATGGGTTGATCGTGGCTTCGTGACCTACAGCAATGAGGCGAAAATGGAGATGCTAGGTGTGGCCGCTGCAACCATCGAAGCGTTCGGTGCCGTCAGCGAAGAGACCGCTCGCGAGATGGCGACGGGCGCATTGAAAAACAGTCGTGCCACGATCGCGTACTCGGTGACGGGCGTTGCCGGACCGACGGGAGACACCGCTACGAAGCCCGTTGGCATGGTGTGTTTTGGCTTTGCGACTGCAAACAACGTGACGTCCGTTACCAAGTACTTTGTCGGCGACCGCAGCGCCGTGCGCGAGCAGAGCGTGAATTTTGTTCTCGCGACGCTAGCCCATGCCACAATCTAATTACTGCAAATGTTTTCCCTGACTTTCGAATGAAGTGCCCCTTCTGCGGCTCCCTTGAAACACAAGTGATCGATTCGCGCGTCTCCGAGGCGGGTGATGCGATTCGTCGTCGCCGCAAATGCCTTGCCTGCGACAAGCGCTTCACCACCTTTGAGACCGTCGAAATGCGCATGCCGCAAGTCATCAAAGGCAACGGTACGCGCATCGATTTCAACGTAGAAAAAATTCGTACAGGCTTTAATCGCGCGCTCCATAAGCGTTTTGTACCCACGGAATTTGTCGACCAGGCGATTGCAAAAATCACGGCCAATATTCACAGTCTCGGCGAGCGTGAAATTCCGTCGCGCAGCATTGGCGAGATGGTGATGGCCGAGCTCTACAAGTTGGACAAAGTCGCGTACATCCGATTTGCCTCGGTCTACAAATCATTTCAGGACGTCGAAGATTTTCGCTCTGCGCTGCACGAAGTGGAGCGTCCGACGGTGGCCAAGGTGGTCAAAAAACCGGTCGCTAAAAACCTGAAACAACCGCCGAAAAATGTTTAGCGCTGACGACGAAACGTTCATGCGTCGCGCCCTGGAACTGGCCGCGATGGCGATGAACCACGCGACGCCGAATCCGCGCGTGGGCTGCGTTTTAGTGCGCGACGGCGAAATCATTGCCGAGGGTTTTACGCAGCGACCGGGCGAGCCTCATGCCGAGGCACATGCGATAAAGAATGCGCGTTCCAAGGGGATCAATCTGGACGGTGCGACTGCGTATGTCACGCTGGAGCCATGCAATCATTTGGGCAAAACACCGCCTTGTACTGAAGCCTTGATCGGTGCCGGAATTCAACGCGTGGTCACGGCGATGGAAGACCCGAATCCGATGGTTGGTGGCACGGGTCACACGCGGCTGCGCGACGCAGGCGTCGACGTACGCGTGGGACTGCTCTCGCTGGATGCGCTCGAACTCAATATCGGTTTCGTCAAACGCATGACGACTGGGCTGCCGTGGGTGCGTTGCAAAGTTGCTGCGTCGATGGACGGCCGCACCGGGCTCGCCAATGGTGAGTCGCAATGGATCACCGGTGACGAGGCGCGTCGCGATGGCCACCGCTGGCGAGCGCGGGCCTGCGCCGTGCTCACCGGCAGCGGGACCATACGACACGACAATCCGCAGATGACCGTTCGTGGCGTTAATACCGTGTTGCCGCTACGTCAGCCGCTGCGCGTCGTGTTCGATCATCTCGGCGAGTTGAGTCCGGCGGCCAAGGTGTTGCAAGGCGGTGCACTGGTTTATTGCTCCGATCAGATGCCTGTTGGCCTGCCGGACAACGTAGAAGTCGTGCGTTTGCCGGATGCCAAACAGACGGGCAAGATTGATTTGCCAGCCGCGTTGCAAGACTTGGGCGCGCGTGGTGTCAATGAGTTGCACGTTGAGGCGGGCGCTCGATTGATGGGGCCGATGGTTCAAGCCGGGCTCGTCGATGAATTGCTGGTGTATCTCGCGCCGAAGTTGCTAGGCCGTGACGCCAGAGAAATGTTTTCGTTCGTCGCTCCCGAAAAGCTGGCGGATGCAATGCAGTTTGATTTGCATGACGTCATGCGGTTGGGCGATGACGTGCGCATCATGATGCGGGCGAAATAGTCAACGATAGGAAAAAGATAGCCGTGTTTACCGGAATCATCACAGGCCTTGGCCGCGTTACAGCGCACGAACCCATCGGCGACGGACAGCGCATTTCGGTCGCCTGCGGCGACTGGCCGCTCGATGATATTGCCATCGGAGATTCGATTGCGCACTCGGGCTGCTGCCTCACAATTGTAGAGAAGGGCATCGGCGTGTTGCGCTCCGACGTGTCGGCGCACTCGTTGACGATCGTCGCTGGGCTAGGCGTTGGCGCGCTGGTGAATCTCGAAAAGTCGCTGACGCTCGCGGACAAGCTGGGCGGCCATCTTGTGACCGGTCACGTCGATGCGACAGGGCTCGTCACGCAATGGAAAAATCTCGCCGAGAGCTGGTTGCTCGAAGTCGAAGTGCCTGCACAGCTTGGCAAATTCATCGCTCAAAAAGGCTCGATCACGGTCAACGGCGTGAGCCTGACCGTGAACGCGGTCGAGGATGTTGCCAGCGGCACGCGTTTTCAGGCCAATGTGATTCCGCATACGTATCAGGTCACCAATTTTTCTGAGCTAGCCACCGGAAAACGCGTCAATATCGAAATTGACACCATCGCCCGCTACGTTGAGCGCATGACACAGCGCGCCTAGAATTAATCATACTTTTTGCTTTCACCGCAGTAGAGAAACACCATGTCAAAAGCTATCAAAGCCACATTCAACTGGAGCGACCCGCTGCTCCTCGACCAGCAACTGACCGAAGACGAGCGCATGATTCGCGACGCATCGGCACAGTATGCGCAGGACAAGCTGCTGCCACGGGTCGTTGAGGCGTTTCGCAACGAGCACACGGACATCGAAATTTTTCGTGAGATGGGTGCGCTGGGTTTGTTGGGGCCGACCATTCCTGAGCAATACGGCGGTGCCGGTTTGAACTACGTCGCGTACGGTTTGATCGCGCGCGAGATTGAGCGTGTAGATTCCGGCTATCGCTCGATGATGAGCGTGCAAAGCTCGCTCGTGATGGTGCCGATTTATGAGTTTGGCAGCGAGGCGCAGCGGCAAAAATATTTGCCCAAGTTGGCCACTGGCGAATGGATCGGCTGCTTCGGTTTGACCGAGCCGAATCACGGTTCTGATCCCGGCAGCATGATCACACGGGCCAAGGCTGTGCCTGGTGGATTTAGCGTTTCGGGGTCAAAGATGTGGATTTCGAATTCGCCGTTCGCCGACGTTTTTGTGGTGTGGGCGAAGAACGACGAAGGCCGCATTCGGGGCTTTATCCTTGAAAAGGGCATGAAAGGTTTGTCGGCACCCGCCATCAAGGGAAAAGTAGGCCTGCGCGCCTCGACGACCGGTGAAATTGTGATGGACGAAGTGTTCGTGCCGGCTGAGAACGAATTGCCGAATGTTGAGGGGCTCAAGGGGCCATTCACTTGCCTGAATTCAGCGCGCTACGGCATCGCGTGGGGCGCGTTGGGCGCGGCGGAGGATTGCTGGTTCCGTGCGCGGCAATATGTCCTGGATCGAAAGCAATTCGGACGTCCGCTGGCCGCCAATCAGCTGATCCAGAAAAAGCTCGCCGACATGCAAACCGAAATCACGATGGCGCTGCAAGGCTGTTTGCGCCTCGGCCGCATGAAGGACGAGGGCACAGCATCGGTCGAAATTACTAGCATCATGAAGCGCAATAGTTGCGGCAAGTCGCTCGACATCGCGCGGCTCGCACGCGACATGATGGGCGGCAATGGAATTAGCGATGAATACGGCGTTGCGCGGCACCTCGTAAACCTCGAAGTCGTGAATACTTACGAAGGTACGCACGATATTCATGCGCTGATTTTGGGCCGCGCGCAGACCGGGATACAGGCGTTTCAATAGTTAGTTGATGTCATGAAACTCTACAACTACTATCGATCATCTGCCGCGTACCGCGTTCGTATTGCGCTGAACCTGAAGGGCATTACGTGGCTGCACGTTGGGGTGCATTTGCTGAAAGCGCAGCATCGCTCGGAGGGCTACCTGAAGTTAAATCCAGCGGGGCTCGTGCCGTCGCTCGTAGCTGATGACGGTGCGGTGCTCACGCAGTCGCTGGCGATCATGGAATATCTCGACGAGTTGGTACCCAATGTCGCTCCTCTGCTGCCCAAGGGCGCGGTCGGCCGGGCGCATGTGCGAGCGCTGGCGCTCTCGCTCGCTTGCGACGTGCATCCGCTTAACAACGTGCGCGTGTTGAATTATTTGACCAACGAGCTGGGTGTGACAGCTGACCAGAAAAACGCGTGGATCGCGCACTGGATTTCCATCGGCCTTGAGGCGTTTGAGCAGACGTTGGCGCAGTCGAACGTTAGCGGGCATTTTTGTTTTGACGACATGCCAACACTCGCTGACGCAGTGCTGGTGCCGCAGGTATTTTCTGCGCGTCGTTTTAACGTGGACATGACGAAATACCCGCGCATCGTGGCGATTGATGCGTTGTGCAACACGTTGCCAGCCTTTATTAGTGCGAATCCAAAGAATCAGCCTGACTTCAGTCCGTGATTTGTTGACCAGCTTTTCGCTGAAATGACGTTTCTATGGGGGCTATGATTGATTTCTAGTGGAAGTCGGTTATTGGCATTTATCGACGCTAGCCCCTGTGCTTACGGCTTTTTAACAAAAAGCTATTACTCGACTGATAAACTTAAGCTATGTCTGAAACGCTCTTCACCGCAACGTCCGCCGCCGTCATGGCCGAATTGCGTTTCGACGAAAAAGGCCTCATCCCAGCCATAGCGCAGGACGCCGTAACCAACGAGATACTTATGGTCGCCTGGATGGATCGCGAGGCCTTTGAGCGCACCGTCGCCACCGGCAAAGCCTGCTATTACTCGCGTTCACGCAAATCGCAGTGGATGAAGGGCGAAAGCTCTGGCCACTTGCAAATCTTGCGCGAAGTGCTCATCGATTGCGATGGCGACGTGGTGTTGCTCAAAGTTGAGCAAATGGGCGGCATCGCGTGCCACACCGGCCGACGCAACTGTTTTTTCCGAAAACTGGAAAATGGTGCATGGACGACTCAATTCGAACCAATCAAAACCGAAGCGGAGATGTACGGTGAGCGCTAACTCCGTCGACGTTTTTGCGCGGCTTGCACAGACGTTTGCGTCGCGCAAAGATGCCGATCCCGCCAGTTCGTACGTCGCCAAATTATTTTCCAAAGCGCCCGACGCTGCGCTGAAAAAAGTTGGCGAAGAGGCAACTGAGTTCGTGATGGCCTGCAAGGACGCTGAGCTGGCATCCGCTGCAGAAGGCCGTCGGCGTGTCGTAGGCGAGGCTGCGGACGTTTGGTTTCATATGCTTGTCGCCATGTCGCGCTACGATTTAACCGGAGCAGACGTTCTCGCGGAACTCGGGCGGCGTGAGGGTCTTTCCGGGCTTGAAGAGAAAGCGTCGCGACCCAATTAGACGAGTGTGGGTGCGGTTTTTGCCGCGCTTACAGTCCGCCACGCTGAGTAGTCGCCGTAAAACCGCTCGCAAAAGAGCTTTCACGTAATTCATCATGAGCACCGACAAAGACTGCCTTTTCTGCAAAATCATTGCGAACGTTGTCCCCTCGACGCGGGTCTACGAGGATGACGACGTGCTGGTGTTCAAGGATATTCACCCGTCTGCTCCCATGCATTTGCTGATGATTCCCAAGAAGCACATTGCCAAATTGTCGGAAGCGCAGCCCGAAGATCAGCAGGTGCTCGGTAAAATGATGCTAGTGGCGTCGCAAGTGGCGCGAGAAAACGGGTCGGTCGACGGCTTCCGCACTATCATCAACGATGGGCGGGTGGGGCGACAAGACGTTTTTCACTTACACATGCACGTGTTGGGTGGCCCTGAGCCGCTGGCCCGTATGATCGCAAGAGACGAATAGCAAGCCCGCATTCGTTCGCATGATTTTTAGAAGTTAGGAGTTACCTATGGGTTCTTTTTCGATTTGGCACTGGTTGATCGTTCTCTTGATCGTGGTGATGGTGTTCGGCACCAAAAAACTGCGTAACGTCGGCAAAGATTTGGGCGGCGCGGTGAGCGATTTCAAAAGCGGCATGAAGAGCGGCGAAGACGCCACCAAGGCCGCCGCCGAAGCGCCTCCAGTCGCTGCTCCGAACGTGATCGAAGGCGAAGCAAAGCGCGACAAGGTTTGATCGCCTTAAGTCGCAAGTTTTGTGATGTTTGGGCTCTTTAGAGCAGGCATGACACATTCCGTGAACTCGGCAAGCGTTCTTGGAGCGATCTGATGCTTGAACTTTCATTTGGCAAGATGATGATCATCGCGGTGGTCGCCTTGATCGTGCTTGGGCCGGAAAAACTCCCTAAGGTGGCGCGCACGCTGGGTCATCTGCTGGGGCGCGCACGCAGCTACGCCAATCAGGTGAAGCAGGACCTTGATCGCGAAATGCAGATGGACGAGCTGAAAAAGCTTCAGGAAGCCGCCAAGGACGCAGCTAAGAGCTTTGAAACCGCTGTGAATGATGCCGGCCGCAGCGTTGAGCAGGAAGCCTCATCGGCCTCCAAAGCGTTCAACGAGATGGAATCGGACTACCACGCCAAACTTGCGACTGCGGAAACGGGACTGGAGAACACCATCGCCGCGCCCGGTCATGGCGTTTTGAACGAAGTCGATGCACTTGAAAAGTCCATCGCCGAACAAGCCCTCGAAGCGCAGGCTGCGATTGACGCAAAGGCGCTGATGGCGACTGAGCACGTGGCCGCAACCGCGACTCCGGCGCCCGTCGAAGCGCTGCCTGAATCGCCGAAAAAGGTGGCGTGACCGACCGTAGGAGCGGCGCTGCCGCGACCCAGCCAATATTACGCACGTTGCGGCAGCGCCGCTCCTACATTTAAAACCGTTTCATGTCCGACGCCCCTCAAGAAACCTTTATCTCCCACCTCATTGAGCTGCGCGAACGCATCGTCAAGGCGGTCGTTGCCGTGCTTGTCGTGACGTTTGCGCTCATGGCGTGGCCGGGGATGAGCGTGCTCTATTCAATGGTTGCCGCACCGATGATGCATGCGATGCCGGTCGGCGCTTCGATGATCGTGACCGATGTAACGGGCAGCTTTTTTATCCCGCTTAAAGTCACGCTGATGGCGGGCTTTCTGATCTCGCTACCCGTGGTGCTCTATCAAATGTGGGCGTTCGTCGCGCCGGGGCTTTACAAGCACGAACAAAAGATGGCGCTGCCGATCATCGTGTCGTCAACGATTCTGTTTTTTTGCGGCATGGCGTTCGCGTTTTTCGTCGTGTTCCCATCCATTTTCAAGACCTTCGCAGCCTTCACGCCGGTGGGCGTGCAGATGGCGACCGACATCGATAAATACTGGAGCTTCGCGCTCACGATGTTTATCGCTTTTGGCATCACGTTTGAGACGCCTGTGGTGCTCGCCGTGCTCACGCGGGCGGGCATTGTGACGGTCAAACAGCTCGCCGAATTTCGTGGCTATTTCATCGTCGCTGCGTTCGTGATTGCCGCCGTGGTAACGCCACCGGACGTGCTGTCGCAGCTCTTTCTGGCCGTGCCCCTGGTGCTTTTATACGAAGTGGGCATCATGGTGAGCCGCTTCATTACGCCGCGAACGCGGACCTCTGAGGATGCGACGGCGTAACTAGCGTTTCGTCGCAGGTCGCTTACCGAGCGTAACCTTTAACTCAACAATTTCGCCCTTGCGCATGACCTTGAGTGGGATCGTTTGCTCGGGCGCGGTCATTGCGATGGTGTTCACCGCGTCGGTGCGATCTGAAGTGGTCTGACCGTTGATTTCCACGATCACGTCGTTCACGCGCAAACCCGCACGACTGCCCGGCGCGCCGTCGAGCACGGCGCCCACGAATGCGCCTTTCTGGTCTTTCAACGCCAGGCGCTCCGCCACTTCGCTTGTAATAGTCCCCAAGTTCACACCCAGATAGCCGCGCTTGACTTCGCCGGTCGCGATGAGCTGGTCCATGATCGGCCGGGCGAGCGCGGTCGGAATGGCAAAACCAATGCCGGAAAAGTCACCTGTACGAGTGAAAATGCTGGAGTTAATGCCGATCAGATCGCCGTTGGAATTCACCAGCGCGCCGCCGGAATTGCCCTGGTTGATAGCCGCATCCGTCTGAATAAAACTCTCAAACGGATTGGACTCGGATACCTGAGTCCGTCCCAGCGCGCTCACGATGCCCATTGTCACCGTGTTCCCGAACACGCCAAACGGATTGCCAATCGCGAGCACGACGTCGGCGACCTGCAACGCCTGCGAATCACCTAAAGTAATCGCTGGAAAATCCGTACCCTCAATCTTGATTACGGCGAGATCGGTGTCTGGATCAACGCCAATGACTTTGGCGGGCAAAACTCGTTTATCGGTCAACTCAACCTGAATTTGTTGCGCGCCTTCGACCACATGATTGTTCGTCAGGATATAGCCATCTGCACGCACGATCACGCCCGAGCCTTCGCCTAAAAGTTGCTGCTTTTGCTGCGTATTTTCGTCGGCGCCCTGACGCCCAAAAAAGCGCTGAAAGTTCGGGTCATCCATCAGAGGGTTACGCGACCGGCGCTGGGCGCTTGTGGAGACCTTGACGACGGACGGCAGCGCACGTTTGGCCGCTTCGCTGAAAGTGCGGGCATGTTGTGGCGATGCGGATGTGTTGGCGGCGATCGAGGCGTTAACCGTGGTTGCAGGTGCCGCACTTGACGTGATCACAGCGGCCGTCGGCGCTACGGACGTTGCGCGCGCGAGCCATTCGGGTCGCAACGTGCTGACCGTAAACAGAATAGCGACACAGATCGTGCAGACCTGTGCAAATACGAGCCATAATCGCGTCAGCATGATGAGGTTGCCAGCATTTGGGTGATGTCAGTTCCGGTGGTGGACGTTGTGAAGAATGAACGCTTCATGTGCGGGTTACGGTGACGATTTTCCGAGCAATAGATCCTCAGATTGGGGCGATTTGCCCGTTCACCGAAAAAAAGATGCGAATCGAGGGATAACAAGTGCGAACTGTTGATCTTCACAATTTTATTCAAGACCTCGAGAATCAGACCTTGAACGATAAAACCAAGGGTTTCGTGCCCCGCGACGCGCTGACGCGTCATCTCAATCAATTTCTCGAAGTTCGTCGCTTCAAGGATGTCGCGGTCAACGGCTTGCAAGTATCGGGCCGTGACACGATATCTCATATTGTGGTCGGCGTCACGGCAAACAAGGCCCTGATCGATGCGGCAATCGCCGCCAAGGCCGACGCCATCATCGTGCACCACGGATTGTTCTGGAAAGGTGACGATCCAGCGATTGTTGGCTATCACCGCGAACGCATTGCTGCGTTGCTCGCCGCCAACATCAATCTCTACGCCTTTCACCTGCCACTGGACGTTCACGCCGAAGTCGGCAATAACGCCTGTATGGGCCGTCGCATGGGGCTGTCGCCCATCGGCACGGCAGGCGATACGGGCCTCGTCATGCTCGGTCAGCTCGGGGTGAATGTGGCGCTGCGCTGCACTGTTCTCGCCGCATATTGCGCGCGGCACTACGGTCGCCGCGTGACGCTGTTTACCCATCCGGATCGGATGATTCGCACCATCGCCTGGTGTACCGGTGCGGGCGGCGGGCTGCTCAAAGACGCGATCGAAGCGGGCGCGGACGCGTTCATCACCGGAGAAATTAGCGAGCAGCACGTGCACCATGCGCGTGAATCGGGCATTACGCTGATCGCCGCCGGGCATCATGCCACGGAGCGCGATGGGGTCGCGGCATTGGCGGGAAACCTAGTGCAGCAGTTTGGCGTGACGTATCAGTTCATCGACATCAATTCGCCGGTTTAGTCAGCGCGCACTTCGCTTTGATAGCTCTGGGTTCAATTTAAAGGCATCGCTGCCTGACGGTTAGCCGCGAATCGCACCTAGCCCCGCCGAAGCGATGATTTAGCGCTGATATTGTTGAGCTGACCAGATGATCCTCCTACCAGGATTGGAGCGACGCGGAGGATTGCGCTGCAATACGGCGGGAGTATTTTCTTTACTGGTGCCAGCAGCGCCGCAAGCTTCGTGGTCGCTGTCACACTGCGCAGCGAGCCGGTTCCGCAGCGCTTTCATTTCGTCGGCAAGAGCGGGGACTTCAAAGTTCTAGCTCTCGCCACGCGCAAAGCGCGGTCGCTGATCCCGTGACGTGGAGCGGCAATGCCCAATGACGCTCGCGCCGCGATCGTGGATTTGTGGGCGAGGGCTGGCCGCGAAGTCGGGTTCTGATGCAAAGCCATGATCGCGACCCAGCCCGCGTCTGCAAGCTTGATGACTACTTTTCGCCGCGCTTCACGTATGCAAGCAGGCGAGGGGCATTTCCCTTAGTGAATGTCTCCGGCCAAGAAAGCAGTCCATGCCCACTTTCGTCAAAAATTACGCACGCCTCGCGCTACTGGTGCTCACGTACGCGCTCAGCCCGGCCACCCATGCAATCCCCGGTCAACCGGGTACGCTGGATGCGACGTGGGCGGCGTCGAGCTCGCTCGGCGCAGGC
>JBBRGY010000016.1:0-16320 GCA_038223495.1 Burkholderiales bacterium
CATTCGGACATGAGCGTGAGTGGGGGAAAAACACCGTCGCGCTCGACTGCCCCTAGTGCTGGTGAGTTTGACATCACCATGCTGTGGGTGGTCGCGATGTTGGTTGCGGTCGGTTTGCTAATGGTCTACTCGTCGTCTATTGCCAGCGCCAGCGAAAGCAAGTTCACTCGTTTTTCTCCAACCTACTTCTTTGTTCGGCAGTGCCTCTTCGTATTGATCGGACTGGTACTGGCGCTGTTTGTGTTCGACACGTCGCTTCGAACATGGGAGCGCATAGCGCCGCTAGTATTCATTGCCGCTGTCATTTTGGTGGTCATCGTGCTGGTCCCTAGCGTTGGCCGCAAGGTCAATGGTGCGCGACGCTGGATTCCCTTAGGGCCATTTAGTTTGCAACCGTCGGAATTTATGAAGCTTGCGATGGTGCTGTTCGCTGCACGGTACGCGGTGACGAAAGCGGCTGTACTTCATGCCTCGCAACCACTTGGACAAAGTTTGCTCCAAGGACTCGGCCCATTCGCTGTGATCGCACTTTTCGTAAGTGTTGCCCTTCTGATGGAACCCGATTTCGGCGCGACGCTCGTAGTGTTGAGTACGGGTTTACTAATCCTGTTCATGGCTGGACTCGATCACCGCTTGGTGTTGCCGGTATTGGTGTTGGGTCTGATCGCCGCCGTGGCTTTGGTTTGGTTAGAGCCCTACCGCCTTGAGCGTATTTTTGGTTTTCTTGATCCGTGGAAAGACGAATTCGGCAAAGGTGGCTATCAACTCACTCAGTCACTCATGGCTATCGGTCGAGGTGGCGTGTTTGGTCTGGGCATTGGTGCAGGCGTTTCAAAACACTTCTATTTACCTGAAGCGCATACCGACTTCATTCTTGCAGTGACGGCTGAAGAGCTGGGCCTCGTTGGTGTTTGCGCTGTTATCGGCGCATTTGCCTGGCTCACGTGGCGAGCGTTTGCCATTGGTCGCGAAGCGCGTCAGTTGGAGCAGCCATTTGCTGCGCTCGTGGCGCAGGGGATCGGAACGCTTTTCGGCATTCAGTCACTCATCAATATTGCCGTAAATATGGGTTTCGCCCCGACCAAGGGGCTCACGTTACCGTTGATGTCCTACGGTGGCAGTGGCATGCTCGGCAGTCTCATCACGCTTTCCGTATTGCTGCGTATCGACTGGGAAAACCGTCGCTTGTCGCGAGGCTTCAAGGTATGACGCCGCACTTGCTCATGATGGCGGGCGGGACGGGAGGACACATTTTCCCTGGACTTGCCATCGCACGAGCGCTGCGCGAACGCGGCTGGCGCGTGACCTGGCTTGGCACCGACAACGGCATGGAGCAAACGCTGGTGCCGAAGGATTTGTTTCCACTCCATACGGTGGCGTTTGAGGGGATCGTGGGGCGCGGGATCAAACCAAAATTGGCACTCCCGTTCCGCCTGTTTTCGGCGTATTGGCAAGCACGAAAGTTGTTGCGCGACCTAAAGCCTGATGTCGTGATGGGAATGGGTGGGTATCCCACGGTTCCCGGTGGTCTTGCCGCATCCAATCAGGGCATTCCACTGGTTATTCATCAGAGCGACGCGGTGGCTGGGCTGGCGAACAAATGCCTCGCGCACTTCGCGGATCGCGTACTGGTGGGATTTGCGTCTGTGTTTGCGGATGTCGGCTCAAAGCGCGTTGTCACGGGCAATCCAATTCGCCCTGAATTTGCGCAGTACGACGATCCTGCGTCGCGCTTTGCTATGCGCACTGGGCCGCTTCGGATGCTACTTATGGGCGGCAGTCGAGGCGCAGACGCAGTTAACAAATTATTGCCTGCAGCGCTTGCTCTGATTCCCGACGATCAACGTCCGGTCGTCACGCATCAGGCAGGCAAGGGCTCGCGCGCGGCGACGCTTGCTCTCTACGAAAGTGCTCACGTCAGTGCCAGCATTGTTGAATTCATAGACGACTCGCCACGTGCGCTCGCCGAGTGCGATGTGTTCATTGGGCGCAGTGGCGCGAGCACGGTGTCCGAACTGGCAGCTCTCGGCGTTGCGTCGATTCTGATTCCCTATCCGCACCATAAAGATCAACAGCAACGCTACAACGCACAAGTGTTAGCAGCGGCTGGCGCGGCGACCGTGTTCGATCAAGGCTCGCTGACTAAGGAGCAGCTCGCGGCGCACATTCTCACGCTCACACGCGACAGCTGCCTGAAGATGGCGAAGGCGGCGCTGGCCGTAGCCAAACCGATGGCGACGTCCGAAATTTGTGATGTAGTCGAGCAACTGGCTGCCAGCGACAAGGCGGACGCATGAAGTTTCGCCTGCAAAACCTGCACTTCGTCGGCATTGGTGGCATTGGCATGAGCGGCATCGCTGAGGTTTTACATAACCAGGGTTACAGTGTGAGCGGCAGCGACAGCGCGAACTCGCCGGTGCTGGAGCGACTCGCCTCTCTGGGTATTCGCGTGGCGGTTGGACACCAAGCTGAAAATTTGGGAGCGGCTCAGGCCGTTGTAGTCTCTACGGCGGTCACGGAGACGAACCCTGAGGTGATAGCAGCTCGGGCGAAAAAATTGCCCGTTGTACCGCGCGCGCTGATGCTCGCGGAGCTAATGCGTATGAAGCGCGGCATCGCGATTGCAGGTACGCATGGCAAAACCACCACTACCTCGTTGGTCGCCAGCGTCCTCGCGGAAGGCGGTCTTGATCCGACGTTCGTCATCGGCGGTCGCCTAATCGCTGCGGGCTCAAACGCGCGGCTTGGCACCGGTGAATTTCTGGTCGCCGAAGCTGACGAATCCGATGCATCGTTTCTGCATTTGTCGCCGACGCTCGCGGTGATTACGAACATTGATGCCGATCACATGGAGACCTACGAGCACAGTCTGGATCGGCTGCATCAGGCGTTCGTGGATTTCGCGCAGCGCCTTCCGTTTTATGGTTCGCTGTATGCGTGCGTTGACGATGCGGGCGTCGCCAGTATCCTGTCACGTGTTGCAAAGCCGGTGGTGACGTACGGACTTTCGGCCAAAGCCGATATTCACGCAACCGACATCGAGGCGCACGGCGCGACCATGCAGTTCACCGCGATTCGCGCTGGTCACGCTAACCTTCCCGTCACAGTGCAGGTCGCCGGATTGCATAACGTTAGAAACACGCTAGCCGCGATCGCCATCGCTCAGGACTTGGGTGTGTCGGACGAAGCGATTGCGCGAGCGCTCAAAAATTTTGGCGGTGTGGGACGTCGTTTTCAGCGTTTCGGCGAGGTCACACACGGCGAAGCCAAATTTGAACTGATCGATGACTACGGTCATCACCCCGTAGAACTTAAGACAACGCTTGCCGCTGCGCGCGCGGCATTCCCTGGGCGTCGTCTTGTGCTCGCGTTCCAGCCACATCGCTACACGCGCACGCGCGATTTGTTCGAAGATTTCGCTGCGGTTTTGTCAGAGGTTGATGTTCTATTGCTCGCCGAGGTTTACGCCGCAGGCGAAGCGCCGATTGTTGCCGCCGATGGCCGCGCGCTCGCACGGGCCATTCGCCTTCGCGGTCGCGTCGAACCGCTGTTCGTTGAAGAGATCGCGCATCTGCCCGAAAGCGTTCTGCAGATTGTTTGTGACGGTGACGTTGTAATGACGATGGGCGCTGGCTCTATAGGAACGACGGCGCAAAAGATCGTTCAGGCAAGCAGCGGAGGCGCACATGTGGTCTGACACGCAATCGATCAATCGCTTTGCTGCCTTCCTTGCGGCCGTTGCGACGCTAGCGTTGGCGTGGTGCTTAATGTCGTGGGTTAGCAGCAAAAGCTACTTCGCGATACGGCAGGTGACAGTGGTTTCGCCACTAGCCGAGGTTGATCCGGGTTTGCTGGAGTCCGTTATCCGCACCGATTTGCGTGGAACGTTTTTTTCCGTGTCACCTGCTCGCGCACGGACGACTTTGAAAAAATTACCGTGGGTGCGCGATGTTTCAATTAGACGGCGCTGGCCGTTTGCCCTCGACGTTGACGTCGCCGAGCATCGCGCCATTGGCTATTGGGGCGATAGTGATTTGTTATCCGATCAGGGCGAAGTGTTTCGCGCCGCTTCGAAAGCTCCGATGCCGCGATTTGACGGGCCTGTCGCTTCGTCGCAAGACATCCTTAACCGCTATCGAGAAACAAAGCTAGCGCTAGCCTCGCGCGGTCTCGACATTAAGGCATTTGCCATGTCACCACGCGGCGCGATCACCGTCACCACGGGCAACGATATGCAACTGGAGTTTGGTCGCGAACACTTCCCGGAACGGCTTGCGCGCTTCGTGGCGCTTTACAACACCTGGCCACCGTCCTATCGCGTTGGTTTGGCCCGTGTTGATCTTCGCTACAAAGCGGCTATCGCGGTCGCCCGAAACGGTGCACCGACCATAGAAACACAGAAAGGGCAATCGTGAGTGAATTGATCGCCGCACTAGATATTGGCACCTCGAAAATAGTGGCATTGGTCGCCGAGGTTGATGCGGACGGCAACATCAATGTCATCGGATTCGGTGAGCAACCATCCCTCGGATTACGCAAGGGAATGGTTGTTGACATTGACGCAACCACCAACACCGTCGCCGCGGCCGTGCGCGAGGCCGCTGCGATGGCCAATTGCAAGATCACTAACGTTTACGTCGGTATCGCGGGCGCACACATACGCAGCCTGAATTCCAGCGGCATGGTAGCGATGAAAGAGAGCGAAGTGACCGAGGCGGACATGGAGCGCGTGGTCGAAACTGCTAGGGCCATTGCCATCCCGAACGATCAGGTCGTGCTGCACACGTTGCCGCAGGAATACATCATCGATGGCCAGGAAGGTGTGCGTCGTCCGCTCGGTATGAGCGGCCGACGCCTTGAAGTCAAGGTACACATCGTGACCGGCGCGGTGTCGGCCGTCGAGAATATCGAGAAGTGCGTGCGACGCTGTGGATTAAACGTGCTGGAACTGGTGTTACAGCCGCTCGCAGCCGCTGCGGCTTGTCTGACCAAAGACGAAATGGAGATCGGCGTGGGTCTGGTCGATATCGGCGGTGGCACGACCGATTTCGCATTGTTTACGGGTGGCGCAATTCGTCACACCGGCGTTATCCCAGTCGCGGGCGATCAGATCACCAATGACATCGCTATGGCACTTCGTACGCCGAGTAAAGAGGCTTCGGATATTAAACATCGTTACGCTTGCGCGCTGACAAAGTTGGTTGAACCCGACGAGTTAATTGAAGTCCCGAGCGTGGCGGATCGCCCTGCGAAGTCTATGGCGCGGCACATGCTGGCGGAAGTCGTTGAGCCGCGCGTTGAAGAGCTGTTCCAGTTGGTGCATGAGCAGATCAAGCGCTCGGGTTTTGAGCCGTTGCTGCGCTCAGGCATTGCGCTGACCGGCGGCAGCAGCATGCTGCCCGGAATGACCGCGCTCGGTGAAGAAGTTTTTCATATGCCGGTGCGAATTGCGGTACCCGACTATCGCGGCGCGCTCAAAGATGTGCTTGCCGCGCCGAAATATTCGACAGCGATTGGGCTGTTGATGCATGGTCGGGACCAGCAGGCGAAACAAGCAGTGATGCGTCGGCGCGATTCGGCGGCGGCGGGAATGTTTGCGAAGTTACGGGATGCGTTTGGCGTTTAATGTTTGATTGATTCGTAGTGGTTAGCGTTGTGGTTTTGGTACTCAGTTTTTGTAGTTTGTATTTTCAGTAAATTGCCTTGAAGGAGCGGAAACATGTTTGAGATCGTTGATGAAAAAAGAGACGGCGCGGTCATCAAAGTGATCGGCGTTGGGGGTTGCGGCGGAAACGCCGTTGAGCACATGATTCACAAAGGCGTTGCCGGCGTTGAATTTATCGCCGCCAATACCGATGCGCAGGTGCTCGACAAAAATCCAGCACCGAAGCGAATTCCGCTCGGTGCTGAGTTGACCCAGGGCTTGGGCGCAGGTGCCAAGCCGGAAGTCGGTCGTGATGCAGCGATGGAATCAAAGCTTGCGGTGCAAGAGGCGATTCGTGGCGCTGACATGTTGTTTATCACAGCCGGTATGGGCGGTGGCACGGGCACGGGCGCTGCGCCGATCATCGCGCAGCTGGCAAAGGAAATGGGTATTCTGGTCGTCGCAGTCGTGACCAAACCGTTCCGCTTCGAAATGCAAAAGCGTGAGCGCGCAGCGCAGGCTGGCATTGACGAGTTGCAACGTCACGTCGACTCGCTGATCGTGGTGCCGAATGAAAAACTCATTCAGGTATTGGGCCGCAATATTTCCTTGCCGGCTGCGTTCGCAGCATCGAACGACGTGTTGCATGGCGCGGTCGCTGGCATCTCGGAAATCATCAACAAGCGTGGCCTTGTTAACCGCGACTTCGCAGACGTTCGCACCATCATGTCTGAACTCGGCATGGCGATGATGGGCACAGCCACCGCCAGCGGTGAAAACCGTGGCAAAGTAGCGGCAATGGCTGCGATCAAGAGCCCGCTCCTCGAAGACGTGGACTTGCAGGGCGCACGTGGCGTGTTGCTCAACATCACCTCGTCAAGCAACGTGGAATTGGGCGAGCTGTACGACGTGACCGACACGGTCGCTGAGTTCGTCTCTGCTGATGCCACCGTGCTCTGGGGCCACGTCATCGACGACGAAATGGGCGACGAAATGCGCGTCACGATGGTCGCAACGGGCCTCGGTGCGAAGAAAAAGATGACCTCCGTTCAGGGTGGACTCGCGAATGTGTTGCGCACTGAACTTGTCGGTTCCGGGTTGCGAACGGGTACCGACAATCACGTTGTGACCGCGACTGTTGGTGCTATGGAAACGATAGCTGTAACAGGTGCTGTCGATTACGACTTGCCTCCCGGTACTCGTGGCCGTGTAGGCGGCGGACGTTCGTTGGAAATCCCAACGTTCCTACGCAAGCAAGCCGACTAAGGCGGGCTACCAAACGAACTGCGCAGCCGCTCCCTGCGCAGTTCGCCAGCATACGGTGTCGATGCGACACTGAGCAGTCGCACGCAAAATCTATACTTCGCGTCATGCCACAACAACACACCCTCGCGAGCGAGGTCTCGGCCACTGGCGTCGCGCTGCATTCGGGCGTTCGCGTTCAGATCACGCTTAAAAATGCACCGCCCGACACTGGCATCATTTTTCGCCGCACCGATTTAGTTCCCCAGCAAAACATTCCCGCCAAAGCGGAACTGGTCAAGGAAACGCGACTGGCCACGACGCTCGTTTTGGGCGATGCAAAGGTCGCGACTGTTGAGCACTTGCTCGCCGCCTGCGTCGGCTGCGGCATCGATAACGCGATCATCGAACTCGACAATCTAGAAGTTCCGATCATGGATGGCTCATCCGCGCCGTTCGTGTTTTTGATCGAGCAAGCGGGTGTGGTTGCACAGGACGTGCCGCGTCGATACATCGAGGTTCTAAAGCCAGTGCGCGTTGAGATGGGCGACAAGTTTGCGGAGCTTCTGCCGAACCCGCATTTCGAGGTGGACTTCACCATCGATTTTTCGCATCCTGCGATTCCCGACGATCAATGTCACGTCAAGATGAAGCTCGACGACAAGGACTTTTTGTCGCACATCAGCCGTGCTCGAACCTTTGGTTTTGCCTACGAAGTTGAGACACTGCGTTCAATTGGCCTCGCGCAAGGTGGCAGCATGGAAAACGCGATTGTGCTCGACGAATACAAGGTACTAAACCGTGAAGGTCTGCGCTTCGCCGATGAGCTGGCGCGGCACAAAGTGCTCGACGCAGTGGGTGATCTGTTTTTGCTCGGGCATCGCGTGCGTGCGAAGTACCACGCGTTCAAGTCAGGACATGAGTTGAACAACAAATTGTGTCTTGCGTTGCAGGCGCAGCCTGAGGCTTGGCGATTTACGACATAGCGGGCGCAACTATCGCGTAGCAGCTTTTTGCTAGAAGCTATATTTTATATGGGCTAAAAGCGCATTAAACCGATAGTCGAGTTCAGCTATAAATGACTGTTATCCCCTGTTAAATGGGGGTTTCATGGAAAAGCTGTACTCGCTACTGAGCAAATCCACACAGTTCCTAACCAAAAAAATCCCGATTTGCCGGAATTGCTCGGCCTGGAACTTACCGATTGGCTACTGTTTTCGCTAATCGCTTTAAACTAGTTTGCATGTGCTCACTCTTGATGCAATCAGCTACAGCAATCATATTTTTCTGAGCATCCGGCTTTGGAAGCACCTTTGGCCTAGTGGCAGATGCACTGTTAGATTGCGTCTTTAACGAAATTTCGGTAAATTTCATCCCCTTACGGTCCAGATTCGTGAGCATTTCGGTGCTTAAAAGCCGCGTTAAATGTGCGGCCTCGGCGGAAGCGACTGTAATACTCAGCGTTGAACCTGAGGCGGAAATTGCCACGATAAAGCGTTTCAGGCGCTCCGGTACTGCCTCAATCAACACATCGAATTGACGTGAGCCTTCGCGGGCATGCAACAACGCAGCGCTTAATGCGGGCAGACGATCCAGGTATTGGGTCAGCTCTCTCGGGCGCGGATAGAGTGCTTTGCCTGCGGCGGGAATATTGAGGAATCTCACTTGCAAATTATCGTTGTTTCGGGGGACTTTAGAACCAAGAAGTCCCTCAACGTTGGCTTTCCGCAGGTAGTTGGTCTCACGTTTGTTGCGCTGCTCGCATTGGGCCTGACTGCCACACTCGCCAATTACCTCTCACTTAAATACGCCGCCACCAGTAATCATCCGCTGATTCGCAGTGTGCTGCTGGCCGATCAGCATGCTGAGGCGAAAGAGCGCCAGCAGCAGATTCAGGACAACATCAACAATCTCGCCGTCAAACTTGGCGAAGTTCAGGCGCATATGCTGCGGCTGGACGGCTTGGGCGAGAAACTCGCCAAGGTCGCAGGCTTGAAGCCGGCCGAGTTGCCCAGTGCAACGGCCAACAGTGGTCGCGGCGGCGCGGCCACCGTTGGCGCGCCGCTCTCGATTGACGATTTCGCCAAACAGCTCAGCGAACTTAACAAAGCAACCGACGTCAAGGCCGATCAACTCTCGGTACTGGAAGCGCTCTTGGTTGAGGGTAGCGCGCAGCGCAAGTTCCTGCCAACGCTGCCGCCGATTGAAAACATTAATTACACCTCGAACTTCGGATACAGGATTGACCCGTTTACCGGGCATCAAACCTTCCACGAAGGCGTGGACTTCGCTGCCGAAACCGGCACCGCAATCAATGCAGCCGCCAGCGGCAAAGTGATTTATGCAGACACCCATCCCGCCTACGGCAAAAGCATTGAAGTTGACCACGGAAATGGACTGGTCACGCGTTATGCGCACGCCTCTGAACTCTTCGTCAAAGAAGGTGATCTCGTCGTGCGTGGTCAACGCATCGCTCGCGTTGGCACCACCGGTCGCTCGACCGGTCCCCATCTGCACTTCGAAGTGCGCCTTAACGGAGTTGCGCAGAATCCAGGCCGCTTTCTCGCGGTCCAGTAGCGCAGACCTCGCGGCTCTACGCCGGCGCACGCAGCTTCGCCTGTCGCCATCGCGGCAGGATCAGCGGATACGGTCGCACCACATAGAATCTAGGGTTTCGCCCGCACTGCCTTCGCCGCATAATTTGGTGCTTGGGGAGTCAGTCGGGCTTTGCCGCGTCGGCCACACCAGCCACTCTCGCCACCGTTATCCTGGTGGTCACTTTTCACGCGCCTATTTCACGCGTAATTCAAGATCATGATCGACAAATTTCTAAAAACAATATTTGGCAGCCGTAACGACCGCCTGCTCAAACAATTTCGCGGCAATGTGATCAAGATCAACGCGCTTGAGGATGGCCTCAAAGCGCTGTCGGACGAGCAGTTGCGTGGCAAAACTGCCGAGTTCAAAAAACGCATCGCGGATGGCGAAACGCTCGATGATTTGCTGGTAGAAGCGTTCGCCGTAGTGCGCGAAGCCGGTCGGCGCGTGCTCGAAATGCGACACTTTGACGTGCAGTTGATCGGTGGCATGGCTCTGCATGAGGGCAAGATTGCCGAGATGCGCACCGGCGAGGGCAAGACGCTGATGGCGACGCTGCCGATCTACCTGAACGCGCTGTCGGGTAAAGGCGTGCATCTGGTGACGGTTAACGATTACCTCGTAACGCGCGACGCCGACTGGATGGGGCGCATCTACCGCTTCCTTGGCATGAGCGTGGGCACGGTGACGTCGCAACAAGACAACGCGTCAAAGATTGCCGCTTACGCTGCCGACATTACGTACGGCACCAACAACGAATTTGGCTTCGACTACCTGCGCGACAACATGGAATACGCTGTCGCCGATCGTCGTCAGCGCGGGCAGAATTTTGCGATTGTCGATGAGGTCGATTCGATCCTGATTGACGAAGCGCGCACTCCGCTCATCATCTCCGGGCAAGCCGAAGACAACGTCGAGATTTATTACAAAATCAACGAGCTGTCGCCGAGGCTCTCCAGGCAGGAGAAAGAAGACTCGCCCGGCGACTACTGGGTCGACGAGAAAGGGCGTCAAGCCCACCTCTCCGAGCAGGGCCACGAGCACGCTGAGCAACTTCTGGAAGAAATGGGCTTGTTGCCGACGGGAGCGAGCCTGTACGACGCCGCGAATATCTCGCTGATGCATCATGTGTACGCGACGTTGCGTGCGCACGCCTTGTACAACCGCGACGAGCATTACGTGGTGCAAGACGGCGAAGTCATCATCGTTGATGAATTCACGGGCCGTCTGATGTCCGGGCGTCGCTGGAGCGATGGCTTGCATCAGGCCGTTGAGGCGAAAGAAGGCGTGCCGATCCAGCGCGAGAATCAGACGCTGGCTTCGATCACGTTCCAGAACTATTTCCGCATGTATGCCAAGTTGGGCGGCATGACGGGAACGGCAGATACCGAGGCCTACGAATTTCAGCAGATTTACAACCTGGAAACCGTCATCATCCCGACCCACCGCGACATGGTGCGCCGTGACGAGAACGATCTGTTCTTTAAATCGTCCGCCGAGAAGTACGCGGCGGCGGTGATCGATATTCGTGATTGCTACAACCGGGGCCAGCCTGTTTTGGTCGGCACCACGTCGATTGAAAACTCTGAGCTGATCGCTGCAATGCTCAGCAAAGAGAAGTTACCGCATCAGGTGTTGAACGCCAAGCAGCATGAGCGGGAAGCGAGCATCGTCGCCCAAGCAGGCATGCCAAAAGCGGTGACTATCGCCACCAACATGGCCGGTCGCGGAACGGATATCGTGCTTGGCGGCGCGCTTGAGCCCGAACTGCGCGCGATTCGCGAAGACGAATCGCTCACGCCCGAGCAACGCAAAGCGAAGACAGAAGCCACGCAAGCTGCGTGGCAAGCGCGGCATGATGAAGTCCTCGCGGCAGGTGGTTTGCGCATTGTCGGCACCGAGCGCCACGAGTCGCGCCGTATCGACAACCAATTACGCGGCCGCGCCGGGCGTCAGGGCGATGCTGGCTCAAGCCGTTTTTTCCTGTCGGCGGAAGATCCACTGATTCGCATCTTCGGCGGCGACCGCATGAAGAACATCATGACGCGTCTACGCATTCCCGATGGTGAGCCGATTGAGGCGGGCATCATGTCGCGCCAGATTGAAAAAGCTCAGCTCAAGGTTGAGTCACGTAACTTCGACATTCGCAAGCAATTGCTTGAGTACGAAGACGTAGCGAACGATCAACGCAAAGCGATTTACGAACAGCGTAACCACCTGCTCGAACACTCGAACGTGAGCGACACAGTGCGCGACATGATCGCAGGCTGGGTTGAAGATACCGTTAAGCTTTATGTACCGTCAGAGAGTCAGGAAGAGCAATGGGATCTGCCGGGGCTTGAGGCTGCGATGCACGATGTGCAGATTCACGCGCATGTTGCCGAATGGCAAAAAGCGCAGCCGGATCTGGACGACGCCGATATCCTTGAGCGTTGCAAAAAAGAAGCGCTCGACACCTACAACGCCAAGCGCGAAGTCGCAGGCGAAGAGGTGTTCAGCCAGTTCGAGCGCAACATCCTGTTGCAGATTATGGACACGCAGTGGCGCGAGCACTTGTCGAACCTTGATCTGCTTCGACAAGGTATCCATCTGCGCGGCTATGCGCAAAAAAATCCGAAGCAGGAATACAAGCGCGAATCGTTTGAAATGTTCGGCGGAATGCTGGACCGTTTTCGTAATGAGGTTGTACGTATTTTGTTGACGGTGCAAGTGCGTTCCGAAGCGGACGCGCAGGCCGTTGAACCCGCGCCTGCAATGCAAAACGTGGCGTACAAACATGCGGATGTTGATGGATTGACGGGCGAAGAAACGGCGGTTTCGTCGTCGGATTCGAACAGCAATCAGCCCATCGTGAATCAGGGGGCGAAACTCGGGCGTAACGATCCGTGTTTTTGCGGTTCCGGCAAGAAATACAAGAACTGTCACGGACGCCTGGATTAACGTCTGGCGGTGATGTTTTTGTAAGAGCGGCTCTGCCGCGACCCGTTGTGCAAAGTGCATACAAAGCGCACGGATTTGGTCGCAGCAGGGCCGCTTCTACATTCAGTACCAGTAACGTTTAGATTTTTCAGATCATGCCTGTTTCCTACACCTCTCTCGATGCCGCCAAAGCCCACGCAGTCGCGGGCGTTAGTTTCTCTTCGGTGCAAGCCAGTGTGCGAAAGCCCAATCGTTACGACATGCTTCTTGCTGAGTTCTCAGAGGGCACCAACGTTGGCGGTGTGTTCACGCAGAGCCGCTTTGCCGCCGCACCTGTGCAGGTGTGCCGCGAACATTTGGCTGCCACGACAGCGATTCGCGCCTTAGTTGTAAACACTGGTATTGCTAACGCTGCGACGGGTGAACTTGGGCTGATCAACGCAAGAGCGACCTGCACGAACGTTGCGGCGGCTTTGGGTTGCAACGCAAATCAGGTGTTGCCGTTCTCGACTGGCGTCATCCTCGAACACCTTCCGATGGACCGCATCATTGCGGGCATCAACGCCGCTGCAGGTGAGCTTAAAGCGGGTCAACTTGCCGCCTGGGATCGCGTCGCACAGACGATCATGACTACCGACACGGTCTATAAGCTCGCGAGCACGCAAGCAGTGATCGGCGGCAAAACAGTCAACGTCACCGGTATCGCCAAAGGCGCTGGCATGATTCAACCGAATATGGCGACGATGTTGTCGTTCGTGTTTACGGACGCTGCGATTGCGCCCGCGTTGTTGCAGCCACTCGCAAAGCTTGTCGCCGACGCGAGCTTTAACCGCGTGACCGTTGACGGCGACACCTCGACCAATGACAGCTACATCATCGCTGCGACGGGTCAGGCAGGTAACGCAAGCGTTGTATCACTCAAATCGGCCGATGGCAAAGCGCTGGTCGCTGCACTAGAAAAAGTCAGCCTGGAGCTTGCTCAAGCCATCGTGCGTGACGGCGAAGGCGCGACCAAATTCATGACCATCGCCGTGAGCGGCGGCAAGGACGTTGCCGAATGCGATCGCATTGCGCGCGCGGTTGCACATTCACCGCTGGTGAAGACCGCCTTCTTCGCAAGCGACCCGAATCTCGGGCGCATCCTCGCGGCAGTTGGATATGGCGCGCCTGCCGATCTTGATCCTGCGCTGGTGACCGTGCATTTGAATGATCTACTCGTTGCCGAAAAGGGCGGACGCGCAGCAAGCTATCGTGAAGAGGATGGCGCGCGGACCATGAAGAACGAAGACATTTCGGTTTTCATTGATCTTGGCCGTGGCAGTGCGGCGCAAACGATTTACACCTGTGATTTTTCGTACGATTACGTGAAAATCAATGCGGAATACCGTAGCTAGAGTGACTACATCATGAGTCAATCCAGCCAGCAATTTTTAGACACGCTCGGTCGCATCGCCAACGCGCTTGAGCGCATGGCTCCGCCATCGCGTGCCAAGCCAGATTTCAAGCGTTGCGTCGCTGCGCGTTGGCGTGTTTCGGGAACACTCAAATACCTCGAAGCCGTGCAACATGTGCACCACATGGACGCCGATTGGCTGATCGGTGTCGAGGCGCAGCACGCGGACATTGATCGCAATACCAAGCAGTTTGTTGCTGGCAAACCAGCGAATAACGTACTGCTGACGGGCTCGCGGGGTACCGGAAAAAGCTCGCTCGTGAAGGCAATGCTCGGGCGCTACGCCAAGCGTGGTCTGCGTCTGATTGAGGTCGAGAAAGAGCACCTCAATGACATGCCCGACATCGTCGATCAGATCGCCGATGAGCCGTATCGTTTTGTGCTGTTTTGCGACGATCTGTCGTTTGATGCGGGTGACGGCAGTTACAAAGCGCTCAAAGCCATTCTCGACGGCTCGATTGCCGCCGCGACGCCCAACGTGTTGATCTACGCCACGTCCAATCGCCGTCATTTGCTGCCGGAATATTTCCACGAAAACGAAGAGACGAAGTACGTGGGCGAAGAGGTGCATTTCGGCGAAAGCGTGGAGGAAAAAGTGTCGCTCTCCGAGCGTTTCGGCATGTGGATATCGTTCTATCCGTTCTCGCAGGAAGACTATCTGGCGGCGGTTACGTCGTGGGTCAAACAGCTTGGCGCGGCAATTCCCGCTGATGTGAGAAAGCACGAAATCTTCGAGCGCGATGCGCTGAATTGGGCGCTGCAACGCGGTTCGCGCTCTGGGCGCGTTGCGTACCAATTTGCGCGCGATTTCGCCGGGCGTGTCGGTGGCACGGCGAATGCTGCAAAATCCAAAGGTGCATGAGTAGCGATATTCCGAAATTCAACCCGAACGATGCGCGTCCTTTGACGCGCGTCGCCGTCGCCATCATCGAGCGCGTTGTTGGCGGTGACTATCAGGTGCTCTTCGCGCAGCGCCCTGCGGGCAAGGCGTACGCCAATTACTGGGAGTTTCCCGGCGGCAAGATCGAAGCGAATGAAACGATTCTCGAAGCGCTCATCCGCGAGATCGATGAAGAGTTGGGCATCCATATTCACAGCGCCGATTTTTGGCTAACCGAGCGTTTCAGCTACGAGCATGCGTATGTGGAGTTGAACTTCTGCCGCAGCCGCGACTGGTCAGGCGAGCCGCATGGACGGGAAGGTCAGGCGTTTGCTTGGCAAGCGCCAAACGCGATCAATTTGAGGCCGTTGCTTCCGGCGTTGCACGCGCCTGAGAGTGCAGTTTTAGCGGGTTTGCGCGAGCTACGTTGATGATCATTTTTGTTGAAACGTCGGCTGCATAGGGGCCAGTGCCATAAAGTACCGATAGTCGAGAATGCGTTAACCTCTCGTCTAGCCCCTGTGAGAACGAGCTTTCAGGGAAAAGCTGTTACTCGTCAGCGCGTGAAGACATGGGATCGCTATCCGGCGGCGTGGCGTTAGCAATGCGGTATTCCTCATTCGCCCACGCACCAAAATCCATGTTCTTGCAGCGCTCGGAACAGAACGGGCGAAATTTGCTTTCAGGGTTCCACGCGACGGGCTTTTTGCAGCGAGGGCAGGCGACAGTAGTCATGTCTTCAAATTATCAAAACGTTAAAGCGAACACAGCGCAAGGCCGAACGGAATGCTGCGCGGCGTGACTGTCGCCCGACCTGCCGCATGGAAATTGCCGCTGTGCTCCAGAAACCGGATGTTCACTGTGTATTTGTTGGCACTTACCTCGGGCACCACGGCGTGACCGGGATTGATCTCAATCCGAGCGAGTAGTGGTGAGCGGGCTCCCGGCAACGCTCGCTGGTAGTTGCCATTAGATGCGATTTCGGCTGACGCCTGACTGGACTCGCGCAGCAGGCGAAGCACCAGCACTACGGCCTCTTCGAGCGGCGCGATTGGGTCTAGCCAGGTCTTTAGTTCGCTGCGACGCTCAACTTCATCGCGTTGCAGCCAACTGTGCAGCATCGGCAGTTCAAATTCGCACGCACCGCCGGGGCTGGCGGCGCGTTGACGTACGGCTTGCAGCCATTCGCTTTCGCGCAGATGCTGGCCGATTTTGCCGACTTGGCTTTGTAAATCATGGATCACCGCATCCATGTCGCTAAGGAATTCGGTCAGCGCTTCGCGTGCGATGTCGGGGTTGTCGAGTTGGTTGCCCCACAGCGTGCGTTGACGATCCAGCTCCTGCAGCAGGTCGGTTTTCAGGTCGCTACGACTCGCGGTGTCAACAATCTGAAACAGGCCAAGCAATGCGTGGCGATGATCAATCGAGTCGCGCCGTGCAGCGAACGTTCGTGTGGCAGAAAATAGCTCTTCGAGACGCAGCCAGGTTCGTGCACGCTCATTGAGCGGGCATTCAAAGATCAGCAACGGTGGCGCGGTTGGCGCGACAGTTGAGGTGGATGCGGTGCTGGTCGTGGGCATCAAG